>NZ_JAGGOL010000069.1 GCF_018614525.1 Streptomyces sp. ISL-11 | reverse complement strand
AGCCGGCGGCCGCCACGCCGCCCGCGGCGGCGGCCCAGCAGCTCGCCGTCAAGGCGGCTCCCGATGGCGCGGCCGCGCCGAGTGCCGTGGCACACCCGGCCGGTGGCGGTCGGCAGGCGGAGAAGTCCTCGCTGAAGGTCGCCTCCTACGACCGTCACAGCGGACGGGCCGTCATCTCCGGGGCCGCGCGGGCGTCCGGGAAGCCCTCGCTCGCGCACCCCACCGCTCCGTCCTCCCCCGCCACCGGCGCGGGGGCGAAGGAGCGGAACGCCCCGGTGGCCGTCGGTGACATCATCGCCAGCGCGCCGACGCCCGGCGCTCCCGACGGCGTCCTGGCCAAGGTCACCCAGGTGCGGGGCAAGACCGAGAAGGGCACCGAGGTCGACACGGCCCCGGCCACCCTCGGTGCGCTGCTCGGCGACTCCAAGGCCGACGGCCGGGTGCCCGTCGACCCGTCCGCCGTCACGGTCGAACCGCTCGTCCAGGGCACGAAGGTGTCGTGGGCCAAGACCGGCGACGTGCGCTTCGGCCCCCACGGCGCGAAGGTGCCGATGGGCAGCCTCCGCATCGACGTGGGCACCTCGGTCGCCACCGCGAAGGACGCTCCGGTGTCCGCCGCCGCGTCGGCCTCCGGGTTCGTCCAGCTGGCTCCCGAGGTCGACTTCTCGTACGACGGGCGGGGAGGGGCCGGCTTCGGCGCGCCCGGGGCCGCGTCCCTGTCGCTGTCCGGCGACTGGACGTCCGGCTGGGAGTTCAAGGGCCAGGCCGCCGCGACCACGGAGGGCAAGCCGCTGCGGGTGCCCTTCGCCAAGCTCAAGGCCGCGCCCGTCATCCAGGTCGGGCCGGTGCCGGTCGTCGTCAACGTCGGCCTGACGTGCTACCTCCAGGTGGACGCGGACGGACGCGTGAACGTCGACATCAAGCAGGACCTCAAGGGTGGGTTCCGCGTCGGCGGCGACTACACCCACGCCAAGGGCTGGACAGCGGTCAACACCTCCACGCTGTCGGCCACCTCGCCCCGGGCGACGGTGACGGCGACGGGCAAGGTGAAGGCCGCCCTCGGCGCCGAGGCGAGCCTCGGGCTGTACGGAACCGTCGGCGTGAACGCCGACCTCGCCCCGTACCTGCGGGCGGAGGGGGAAGCCCAAGCCACCGGCGCGACCGACGGCAGCGCCTCCGTGTCCGGCCAGTGGAAGGCTTACGGCGGCTTCGATCTGAGCGGGGCCCTCCAGGTCCAGCTGAAGATCTTCGACACGCCGATCTTCCAGAAGCCCATTCCGCTCGGTTCCCTGCACCGCGAGTGGAAGCTCGCGGAGGGCTCGGGCGCGGTCTCGACCCCGGGGAAGCGCCGCGGCTGACGACCGCGACGGCGATACGGACGCGCCGGGGCGGCCCGGAGGACTCCCCCACCAGGGGTGGCTCTCCGTGTGCCGTCCCGGCGCAGCCGTGTCCGGGGCCGGGCGGGCGTGTCAGGGCTTGACGGCCAGGAGAGGGTGTCGGTCCCGAGCAGCCGTGCGCGCGCCGCGCCGCCTTCGTGGCGGGCGCTCCCGCCCTACTGCCCCTTGATGACGTCGTCCAGTGAGCCCTGGGGCACCTCGCCGTTCGGGGTGAGCCTGTCGACGACCCCGGGCAGGGCGTCGGCGATCCGGTCGGCGGCCTGCTCCGGAGTGACGCCCTCCTGCTGCGCGACACGGTCGAGGGCCTGGACGGGCAGGGCCTGCGCGACCTCGGGGCCGCTGACGGACTCGTTCGCGCCCTTGCCCACCCAGCTCTCGACCTTTCCGCCGAGGCCGCCCTCGCGGAGCTGATTGAGCAGCCCGGACAGCTGATTGCTGCCCCCGTCGCTGCCGAGCGTGCCGAGGAGGGTGCCGAAGAGGTGTGCCCGATCGCCGAGCAGTCCTCCGAGCAGCCGTCCGAGGTCGTTGTCCGCCATGTCTCCTGCCTTTCCTGGACGCGGGCCGGACGCGGCGGCAGGGCGCGGCCGTCATCCGACCGATGACACCCCCTCACTCCTACCCCCGGCGGGCCGGGCCACGTCGGCGGCGGGCCCATGTTCACCCGGACATCTGCGGCCCGCCCGCCGCCGGGATCGCCCCGGGCCTCAGCCGGCCATCGCGATGGTGTGCCCGGGCTCCGCGAGGTCCGGGCCGGCGCCCGCGATGGCGGCCGCGGCCAGTTCGTCCAGGGGCAGGCCGAGCACGGCGGCCAGGGCCGCCACGGTGAAGAAGGCGGGGGTCGGCGCACGGCCGGTCTCGATCTTGCGGAGGGTCTCGGCGGACAGGCCGGCCGCCGCGGCGATCTCCACCATGCTGCGTTCGCCGCGTGCCTGACGGAGCAGCAGACCGAAGACCTCGCCGCGTCGGTGTTCCCACGGAGTCAAAGGAGTTCTCACCATGCCCGTGATACTAATACCGGTATAAGTATTGGTTCAACGAGCGTCACGGGAGTCGACGGACATGGTGGAGATCAAGACGGACGCGGAGCTGGAGGCGATGCGCGAGGCCGGCCGGGTGGTGGCCCGCGCGCTCGCGGCCGCCCGCGAGGCGGCGGGCGTGGGCGTCGGCCTGCGGGAGCTGGACGAAGCGGCCCGCGCCGTACTGGACGAAGCCGGGGCGACCTCACCGTTCCTCGGCTACCGGCCGTCCTTCGCGCCGACCCCCTTTCCGGCGGTGATCTGCGCGTCGGTCAACGACGCGGTCGTCCACGGCATCCCCAACGGCTATCGCCTGCGCGACGGCGACCTGGTCAGCGTCGACTGCGGGGCACAGCTCGACGGCTGGGCCGGTGACGCGGCGATCAGCTTCACGGTGGGCGCGCCCCGCGCCGCCGACACCGAGCTGATCGAGGCCACGCGGTCGGCCCTGGAAGCGGGCATCGCCGCGGCCACCGTCGGCAATCGCATCGGCGACATCTCGCACGCCATCGGCCGCGTCGTCCGCGCGGCCCGGTGCGGCACGCCGGCCGACTTCGGCGGGCACGGCATCGGCCGCGCGATGCACGAGGATCCCTCCGTGCCCAACCGCGGCCGGCCCCGCCGGGGGCTGCCGCTGCGGCACGGTCTGGTCCTCGCCATAGAACCGATGCTCATGGCCGGTGGCCGCGACGACTACCGCACGGACCCCGACGGCTGGACGCTGCGCACCACCGACGGCAGCCGGGCCGCGCACATCGAGCACACGGTCGCCGTGACGGAGGACGGGCCGCGCATCCTGACGCTGCCGTAGAGGTGTCCGGTCCCACGCCGGGTCAGGAGGAGAACTGCCGCATCAGCCGTACGCCCTGCGCCGGTGTCACGTGCGGCAGGTACGCCTTGCCGATGGCCCGGGTGATGGCGGGCAGGGCCGCCGGGTCCGGATAGGCCATGTACAGGGGGCGGTACTGCGGCTGGAACTTGGCCTTGAAGTTGAGGAGCGAGCGGAAGCCGTAGACGGGTTCGAGGACCTTCCCGCCGTAGTCCAGGAGCCGCTGGAGCGCGGCGGGCGGTTCCTCGGTGGCCTTGCGGGCGAGCGGGGCGCCGGAGAGGCTGATGAACCGGGCGCCCTCCTCCTGGAAGCCGAGGGCGGCCGAGGCGATCAGGAACTCCATGGACCCGCGGAAGCCGCTCGCCCTGCGCCGCATGAAGTCCAGCGTCCAGCCGACCGGTTCGCCGTTCTCGTACACCGGCATCCAGCTGGTGATGCCGTGCACGGTGCGGTCGGCGTCGACGGCGAGCAGGCAGCGCACCGCCGGGTCGTCGAGTTCGGCCAGGCCGCCGAGGGTGAAGCCCATCTCCGGCAGCCCCTTGTCGGCGACCCACTCCTCGGAGATCGAGCGCACCTGGTCGGTGAGGGCGACGGGGGCGTCGGGGTAGGACCACCACTCGGCGGTGATGCCCTCCTTCTTGGCCTTGTTCAGCGCGGTGCGGACGTCCTGCCATTTCTTGCCCGTGAAGGCGAGGTCGGGCAGGGGGACGACGGTGTCCTCGGCGACCTGTACGGACCGCCAGCCCAGCCGTTCCGCGGCCTCGCGGACGCCGGCGCCGACGCTGTAGAAGCAGGGCGTCCAGCCGCGCTGGTCGCAGTGGCGGGCGAAGCCGGCGACGGCGTCCGCGCGGGCGTCGGGGGCGCCGAAGGGTTCGCCGGTCGTCAGGGCCACGGTGGCGATGACCCGGTAGGCGACGGCGGCCCGGCCGTCGCCGGAGAACCAGTAGAAATTGCCGTCCCAGGTGGTCAGGTGGGACAGCGTCGAGCCGCCGTGCGCGACGAGCAGGTCCCGGGCCCGTACGGCCGCGTCGGCGTCCGTGTGCAGCCGGGTCCGCCGGAAGGTGACGAGCAGCGCGGCCAGCGTGACGATCCAGAAGAACAGGCCGCAGTAGCGGTACAGCGCCAGCGCGGTGCCGCCGGCGGGCACGGGCGAGTCGGTGAAGGCGTCGAGGAAGGCGGGCGGCAGGAACTCCGAGGCCAGGCCGCCGAGGAGCAGGCCGGGGGTCGCCTCGGGGTCGTACTGGTCGCGTACGGCGTAGCCGATGCCCACGTACGCGGCGCAGGCCAGCAGGAGGGCGCCGCCGACCACGGCCGTGAGCTTGCGCGCGGCCGGCCGGGGCAGCCGCAGGTCGAAGCGGGCGCGGGTGACGACGAGCAGCACCAGGACCAGCACGGGCAGCAGCGTCTGCTCGGCGAACGCCTGGACGTACCCCGCCTCCTCGGCGGCCGCGGCGCCCCACGCCTTGGGGTGGGTGAGGAAGTCGTGCAGCCAGTAGGCGAACAGGGCGATCCAGGCCAGGTGTACGACCACCGCCACGCCCCAGGCCATCCGCAGGCCGCGGCGCAGCCCTTCGGCGAGGACGAGCAGGAGGACGGGGATCAGGACGGCCATGACGGTGGCCGGTGAGTCGTAGAAGTCGCGGATGGCGTGGACGTAGTGGCAGTCGCTCGCGGACGCGGCGCAGGCGTCGGCGATCTCCCTCGCGGAGGGCCGGATGGAGACGTAGAGGTTGTCGAAGGAGTTGAAGGGGCCGTACGCCTCCTTGTAGAGGATGGCGACCATGGGTCCGATCGCGGAGGCGGCCACGACGAGGGCGACGAGCACGCGGGCCTCGGTGTGCGAGGAGTGGCGCAGGCGCGGGGGCCAGGTGCGGTGGTACAGGGCGGCGCCGACGGCGAGGCCGGCGACCGCGCCGCCGAGCCGCAGGACGCCCTGGAGATGGCCGACGTACAGGGCCATCACCAGGGCGAAGGCGACGATGGCGAGCCGGGTGCGGCGGCGCCACAGGGCGGTGAGGCGGTAGCTGAGCACCGCGCCGACGGCGAGCGCGCCCACGCTCGGGGACACCGCGAGGTCGTCGGCGAGGCTGTCGAGCCACCACTCCCCCGCGAGGGAGCCGAGCTCGACGGCGGCGACGCCCAGGAGGGTGCCCAGGACCTGGCCGGCGAGCAGCAGGCCGGCGGTGCGGGCGACGCCCAGCCGCCGCTCGGCGGGGGTGACCAGCAGCAGCACGATCACCGTGGCGCCGAGGTAGCCGCCGATGCCGGGGCACCACAGGAGGGAGCTGACCGGGGTCCACCAGCGGCCCTCGGCGAGCGAGGTCACGCCGACGCCGACCCGGTCGAGCCGGTGCCGGCCAGGGCCGTCGCCGAGGCTTCCGGTGACCGCGCCGACGATCCACAGGACGGCGAGGAAGGCGAGGGTGAAGGGGGCGTGGCGGACGGGGGCGAGGATCCGGTCGAGGGTGACGCGCCAGGTGTGGCGGCTGTCGCCGGGGGTGGGTGCGGGTGGAGGGGGTGTGGTGCCGGTCATGGGAGCAGCCCCGTCTCGCGGGAGATCCAGGGCAGTTGCCGCTCCAGGCCGGGGCGCCAGACCTGCCAGCTGTGGCCGCCGGGGAGTTCGACCCACTCGGCATGCATCCCGGCCTTGAGCGCGGCTTCGTAGACCTTGCGCTGCTGGGGGCGGTAGGTGCTGTCGCCGCTGCCCGCGACGAAGGCGGCCTTGGTGTCGGGGAAGCGCTGCCGGGCCATGACGTCGAGGGGGTTGACCTTCGTGAAGGCCGCCGCGTCGCCGCCGAACGCCTTGTCGATGGTCTTCTGTCGGCTGCCGAGGGTGGGGGCCTCCTGGCCGGAGACGTCGTTGACGACGCCGTAGACCTGCGGCGCGTTGACGCCGAGCTGGAGGGAGCAGGTGCCGCCGAAGGAGATGCCGGACACGGCCCAGGCGGCGCGGGCGCCCGCGACCTGGAGGTGGGCGCGGATCCAGTCGGGCACGTCGGTGGCGAGGTAGGTCTGGACCTGGCCGAGCCGGGAGTCCAGGCAGAGGGTGTTGGCGAACTGGGAGCCGATGGGGTCGACGACGACCACGACGGGGGCGAGTCCCCGGTGTGCGGTGGCGAAGGCGTTCATCATGTCGACCAGCCGGCCGGAGTTGATCCAGTCCTCGGGGGATCCGGGCTGCCCGGCCATGAGTACGACGACCGGGAGGAGGGGGCGGGGGGTCACCCGGTAGGCGGGGGGCAGATAGACGTAGGCGTCGCGGGCCTTGAAGCCGGACCTGGCACCGGGGATCGGGGTCCGGGAGAGGGTGCCGTCGGCGGGCAGGTCCGCCGGGGGCCTCCACACGTCGGAGATCGCCTTGCCCGGCGGTACGCGCAGCACGGGCTCGCTGCGGCCGGTGGCGTCGCTGAGGCGGGTGGTCTTCATGAGCCAGGAATTCAGAGCGGTGCGCAGGGTGGGGTACTGGTCGAAGTGGCGGTTGATCTGTGAGGCACCCAGGAGGACCACGAGGAGGGCGGCGAGGACGGCGACGGCCCTGCCCTTCCAGTGGAGCGTCGGCATTCGGAAGATCGCCAGGCACACGCCGAGGACGGCGACGCCGGCCCAGAGGACGACGGCGGTCGGCAGGGGGTCGGGGAAGGGCTGGAGCCAGTCGTCCACGGCCGTCCGCAACAGCCAGGTGAGGACCGCCGCCAGGAGGAGGGCGGCCGGCCCCCAGCGGGTCCACCAGGTCCGCCGGCGGGAGAAGAGCAGCGCGGCCAGCGCGCACAGCCCCACGACGAGAACGGTGAGCGGAATCCATCCGCTCACCAGGGACCACTCCAGCGGGCCCGCCGCGATCCGCATCCGTCGCACCACGTCCGTGTGGGGAGATAAGGGGAACGGGTCGCTCTGCCTTGAGCTACGGCCCCGCGCGTGGAGCCGGGTGGACTTGAACACACCATCTACCCGTTCCCTGGAAATGCTACATAGAGGCAGATATCCGGCAACCTGGAACGGCGGTGGGGAAAGACCCGCTGGCGGGATCCGCATCTTGTGGCAGCCGGGTGCCGGGACTAAAAACTCGACGGTCGGCTGAAGCGTTCTCCATCGAAGGAGATGCCCCTCATGCACACGGCCCCGGCGCGCGGCGACAAGGCGAGCGTGCTCGACCTCCCGAGAACCCCGACCGGATTCCAGCAGCTCGCGCACGCGGTGCGGGCCCGTACGCCGCGGCGGGGCCCGGAACTGCCCGTGGAGCCGCCCTGGCGGAGCGAGTTCGTCGCCCGGGACGCCGGCGGACCGCGCGTGTCACTGCGGGAGTTCGGCTACGGCACGGGCGAACTCAGCGGCTGGCGGGGCCAGGTGGACGACACGGCCGTCGTGGGGCCGCTGCGGATCCTCACCGAGGAGGGGCTGGCGCACCTCACCGAGGTGTGCGAGGCACTCGAAGGGGCCGCCGGACACAGCCGGTTCATCGCGACGCGGCGGCTGCGCGGCGCCGATCTGGTGTCGCCGTTCATCAACAACATGATGCGCGACCGGACGTTCCTGCTCACGTGCTCCCGGCTCGTCGGCGTCCCTCTGATCCCGCATCCGCTCCGGCTCCCCACGGCCCAGATCAATTACAGCGACGGGCAGGGGCAGCCGGAAATCGTGCGGTGGCACCGCGACGGCATGGACTACGTGTTCACGATCCAGCTGAGCGGTTACGAGGACTACGAGGGCGGCCGGTTCACGTATTTCCAGGGGCGTACGGACGCATTCCCGGGTGCCACGCGGGACGACCCCCGGATCCGCGAGGCGCCGTGCGGGGAACGCGGGGCCGCGCTGTTCCTCCACGGCAGCCGTATCTTCCACGCGGTCACGCCCGTCACGAAGGGGCGACGCGTCACTCTGGTCATCTCGTTCTTCTGCCCGTATTTCGCGCGGCAGGACTCCAATACGTTCTGGCACCTGGCGGGTGACGACGGGATTACCGCGACGATCCCCTGCTGGCTGCGGCTGAAGTGGCCGGCGCGGAACCCGGCCGTGGACTTCGCCCTGCGGGCCGGCAGCCCGGCCGTCACCTGGGACGACCTCACCCGGCGCCCGTAGGGGCGGGAGCTCGCCACCGATCGATTGCCGGTACGGGCCGCCCGGCGCCCGCGTTCCCTGACGTTCGGTGAGGCCGTGGCGCGCGGCCCGCGCTCGGGCCGTCGCGCCACTCTCGGCGATGTCACCTGATGGGACGGCCGGCCGCTCGGGGAATTCCCTCGCCCCTCATGTGCGCAAGAAATCAGGCAGCGCTATTACTGGGATTATCCCATCGGGATGGATCACGTATGAGGGCCTGAAAAAAGTGGCCGGAAGGGCTGTTTCTCGCCATCCCCGGACCGTGGTTCGCTGGCCGGGTATCGACGCCTGACCCTGTCGGCGCACCGGATCCAGAAGGAGCACGGGCGTGACGCAGCTGGTCCTGGGCCTCTCGGCCTTCTCCCCCGACAGCGCGGCAGCGCTCGTCGCCGACGGCGTGCCGGTCGCGGCGGCCCAGGAGGAGCGATTCAGCCGCCGGCGCCACGACCCGTCGTTCCCCCGGCAGGCCGTCGACTTCTGCCTGCGCTCGGCCGGGGCGGACCTCGCGGACCTGACGGCGGTGGCCTACTTCGAGGACCCGGAGCTGAAGTTCCGGCGGGTGAGAGCCACCTGGGCGGGCTCCGCGCCGTACGGCTTCACGTCGTTCCGGGAGGACCTGCCCGCGTGGCTGGACCGGAAGCGGACCGCCACCCGGACCGTGCGGGACCACCTCGCCGGCCCGGCGGCGGGCCCGGTGCCGGAGGTGGTGGCCCGGCGCCATCACGAGTCCCACGCCGCCTCCGCGTTCTTCGCCGGTCCGTACGAGTCCGCCGCCGTGCTGTGCGTCGACGGCGTCGGCGAGTGGGCGACGACCACCGTCTGGCACGGCTCCGGCACCCGCCTGCGCCTCCTCGCCGAGCTGCGCTATCCGCATTCGCTGGGGTTGCTGTACTCCGCGTTCACCCACTTCTGCGGCTTCACGGCCGGCTCGGGCGAGCACCGGCTCATGGGCCTCGCGCCCCACGGCACGCCGCGGTTCGCCCGGCTGATCCGCGAGCGGCTGATCGACATCAAGGACGACGGCTCCTTCCGGCTCGACCTGCGGTGGTTCGCGTACGCACGCGGCAGGGAGCTGATCGGCCCCGACTTCGAGCAGCTCCTCGGAGGCCCGCGCCGGCAGTCCCGGGCACCGCTCACCGCGCGCGAGGCGGACCTGGCGGCGTCCGTCCAGAAGGTGACCGAGGAGGTGGTGGTCCGGCTCGCGCGGACGGCCCGGCGGCTGACCGGGGAGCCGCGGCTGTGCCTCGCCGGGGACGTGGCGCTCAACTGCGCGGCGAACGCCCGGATCCTGGAGGAGGCGGGGGTGGACGCCTTGTGGGTCCAGCCGGCGGCCGGTGACGCCGGGGCCGCGCTGGGCGCGGCGCTCGCGGTGGCCCACGAGCGGGGCGCGCCGCGGTCGCACGTGGCCGCCGGGCGGGACGCCATGACGGGCGCGCTGCTGGGCCCGGAGTACACGGACGAGGAGATCGGCGCCTACCTGGACGGCGAGGGCCTGCCGTACGAGCGGCTGGGACCGGAGGCGCTCGCGCGCCGGGTGGCCGAGGCGCTGGACGACCGGAAGCTGGTGGGGTGGTTCCAGGGCCGGATGGAGTTCGGGCCGCGGGCGCTGGGTTCCCGGTCGATCCTCGCCGACGCGCGCGACCCGGGCATCCGGTCCGTCCTGAGCCTGCGGACGAGACTGGGCGCATCGTTGCGCCCGTTCGCCCCGGCGGTGCTGGCCGAGGAGGCGAAGGACTGGTTCGACCTGCGGCAGGACAGCCCGTACATGCTGATCACCGGGCAGGTCGCGGCCGCGCAGCGCCTGCCCGTGTACGTACCCAAGGAGACCGCCGGCCTGGAGCTGCTGCGGGTGCAGCGCTCCACCGTGCCGGCGGTGACGCACGTCGACGGCTCCGCGCGCGTGCAGACCGTGGACGCCCGCCACCCGGCGCTGCGCCGGCTGCTGCTGGCGTTCAAGGAGCTGACGGGATGTCCCGTGCTGGTGAACACGTCGTTCGCCGTGCGGGGTGAGCCGGTCGTCAACACGCCCCGCGAGGCGTACGCGTGTTTCCGGCGCACCGGCATCGACCTGCTCGCGCTCGGCGGGTTCCTGCTGCGCAAGGAGGAGCAGCCCCCGTGGCGCGGGCGGCGGGACGCACGCGGGGGCGTGCCGGTGGACTGACGGACGAAACCGACCCGGGAGGTGCTCTGCCGTGCCGCGAAGAACACTGATCGCCGCCGTCTACTACCTGGCCATGACGCCGTGGGGCTGGTGCGCCCGCCGCGTCCGGGACCCTCTGAGCCGCCGCTGGGCCCCGAAGGCGACGACGTATTTCGTCTGAGATCCGTCAGGAGAGGTTCTTCTCCAGGGCGGCGAGGTACTTCTTCATCGAGTGGTCCCGCACGGCGTCGCTCGCGGGCGCGAAGGCGTCGGCGGTCAGGCCCTTGGCGCGGTCGGCCAGGCCGCCCAGGAGCGGCATGGAGTCGTGGACCTTGCCGCCGGAGTCGATGTACCGGAGCGTCTGGACGTGGTGGTAGACCGGCTCGGGCGGCAGCTGGGCGACGATGTCGTTGTTGTTGACGAAGCGGTAGGTGCGCCGGGTGAACGCCTTGTCGCATGCCCCGGCCAGGGTGAGGTCGCAGGTGCGGGGCTGGCCGAAGGTGTAGACGCCGTCGGCGAGCAGGTTAGGGTCCTCGAAGTACAGCCGGGCGCCGGCCAGCATCGCCAGGGCGCCGCCGAGGCTGTGGCCGGTGAACCACACCGTCTGACCGTTGTCGCGGAACTCCGCGAGGGTCTTCTTCACCTCGGGGAAGACCGATTCCAGGGCCTCGCCGAAGCCGTAGTGGACGAAGCCCTTGTTCGCGGGGCCGGGCCAGGGCGGGGTGGTGGCGTCCGAGAGCCAGTCGCGGATCTGCGCGGGCTCCGTGCCCCGGAACGCGGTGATGATCATGTGGTCGCCGGCCATCGTGTACGCCTGGGTGTCCTCCAGGGGGAACGGCGGCCGGAACGTCGTGCGATGGTGCCGCACCCGGCCGAAACCCCACCGTCCGACCTCCGCCGCGATGGTGCTCTCGTCCTTGTACGCGAGGTCCGCCGCACGGGCCAGCCAGTAGGCGTGGGCCGGGCTGTAGCCGGTGGCGCGATGGTCGATCGCCGGAACGGTGGTCACCGGTGGACTCCTCGTCTCGCAGCTGGGTCTCGGGGGAAGCCGCGGGGGGCGGCACTCGCCCCCGTGATATCCGCTGCCGGCCGCGCTCCCTGGGAGACCTGCCACGGCGTCACCCGTTCGGGCCACGCGGAGGCCCGGGGTGCGCGCGCTGCGGGCCCTGTCGCGGCGGCGCACCGGCCGGATGTCCTTATGGTGGGCGGCAATCATGTCGTACGACCTCGTCGGGAACGGCCCGGCCAAGGCACCCCGTCTCCCCCGTCTCGCGTTCCGGCTCGTCGTGGCCGCGTACGCGCTGCTGGTGCTCGCCGTCGTCGCGGACATCGCGTCGGACCCGGAGACGACGCTGTCGCCCGTGCTCGCGACCGCGCCGGTGCTCGCCGGCATCGGCACCCGGCGGGCGCGCGTCCCGCTGGCGGCCGGGCTGGCCGCCACCTTGGTGATCGTCCCGCTGCTGGCGCTGTCCGACACCGGGGTCCCGCTCGCGGTCCATCTGACGTCGGGCTTGACGGTGCTGGCCGTCACCTGCATCTGCACCGCCAGCGTCGTGCTGGTCGCGACGCGGGAGCGGGAGCTGCTGCAGTCCCGCTCCGTGGCCGAGGCGGCGCAGGCGACGCTGCTGCGCCCGCCGCCGGAGAAGTGCGACGGGCTGCGGACGGCGGTGCGGTATCTGGCCGCGGCGGCGGAGGCACGGGTGGGCGGTGACCTGTACGAGGCGCTGGCCACCCCGTTCGGGACGCGGCTGCTGGTGGGTGATGTGCGGGGCAAGGGCCTGGCGGCCATCGAGACGGCGGCCGACGTGCTGGGTACGTTCCGGGAGGCCGCCCAGGTCGAGGCCGACCTGGCCGTGGTGGCCGGCCGGCTCGACGCGGCCATGCTCCGGCGCCGGCCGCGGGAGGAGTTCGTGACCGCCGTCCTGATCGGGGTGCCGGCGTCCGGCGGCCCGGCCGAGATGGTCAACTGCGGTCACCTGCCGCCGCTGGTGCGGCACGACGGCCGGGTGACCGAGGTGGCGTCGCCCGTCCCGGAGCCACCGCTGGCGCTGCTGGAACTGACGGGCGGCACCTACCACCGGCGCGCCTTCGCCTTCGAGCGGGGCGACCTCCTGCTGCTGTACACCGACGGGGTGACCGAGGCGCGGGACGCGGCGGGAGAGTTCTATCCGCTGTCCGAGCGGCTGGCGGCGATGACGGAGACGGCTCCCGGCGCGCTGCTGGACCAGGTCGTGGCCGACCTGCTGGCGTACGCGGGCGGTGAACTCTCCGACGACGCGGCGCTGCTGGCGGTCCGCCGGGAGCACTGACCCGGCTCGGGCCGGCAGGAGGGCGCGGTCCCCGTGGGTGGCGAGGGTGCGCCGGCGGCGGTCCGCCGGGAACACCGGCTACGGGCGGGAAAAGCCCCGCCGGGGCGGATCACGTCCGCGTCGTGAGTCGCGCGAGCGCCGCGTCGTACCGAGCGCGGAGCCCCGCGTCCGCCGATACCCGCAGCAGTACGCCGAGCGCCCGTACCGCCCCGTCGTCGTAGCCGGAGGTCTCCGCCTCCCGGGCGGCCATGCCGAGCCGCCGGATGGCCTCGGTCTCGTCCCCGAGCCCCAGCAGCGCCTCTCCCGTGGTCGTAAGCAGCAGCACCCGGGACGCGACCACGGTGCCGGGGAGGTCCTCGAAGGTGAGAGCCTCGGTCGCCGTGTCGAGGGCCGACTGCCATTGCCCGCTGTCCAGCCGGTAGCGGGCGAGGTGGTACAGGGCCAGTCGTTCGGTGTACCGGTCGTCGGCCATGCGGGCCAGTTCCACCGCCCGCGCACATCCCTCCGCGGCCTCGTCGGGGTTTCCCAGCGCGGACTGCGCCCAGGACAGGACGACCAGGGCGGTCGCCTCGCCGCGCAGGTCGCCTGCCCGAGCGGAGAGCGCGGGGGCGGGCTCCGCACACGTCAGCGCCTCGTCGCTGCGCCCCTCCTCGGTCAGTACCCAGCCGAGCAGGGCCCGCACCCGCGACTCGGCGGCCGGATCGGCCTCGGCGCGTGCCGCCTTCAGCGCGATCTCCAGGAGGGGGATCCAGTCGTCCAGTACCCACCGCGCCATGAGTGGCCACAACAGCATGACGAGCCGCCAGGTCCTGCTGTGCAGATGGGCCGTGTTCGCGGCGGCCGCCGCCAGCATGAGGTCGTCCCGCTCGGCCGTGTACCAGGCCATGGCGTCGTCCCGGGCCGTGAACGTCCTGACGGCCGTGGGCGCGTGGAAGTCCGGCGGCAGCGGGACGCAGGTCTCGTTGCCGGGTTCGGCCACGCTCACCGCTGCGAGGGCGGTGGCGATGTAGTGGTCGAGCACGCGGGTGAGGGCATCGGGCCCGGCGTCCAGGCCACGCGCGTAGAGCCGTACGAGATCGTGCAGGGTCCAGCGTCCTGGCGCGGTTTCCGTGACGAGGTGCGAGGCGACCAGTCGTTCCAGCGTGGCCTCCGCTGTGACCGGGTCCGTTTGTGTCAGGGCTGCCGTCGCGTACCGGTCGAAGTGCGTACCGGGGTGGCGGCCGAGGCAGGCGAAGTGCCGGACGACGTGCTCGGGGAGCTGCCGAACGGTCAGTCGCAGGGCCACGCGTATGCCGGTGTCCTCGATGTCCAGCAGGTTCAGCCGACGGGTCGAGTCGAGCATGTCGGCGTTCATCGCGCTCACCGTACGGTCCGGCCGGTCCGCCAGCCTGGCGGCCGCCACCCGCAGCGCGAGGGGCAGTCCTCCGCACAGCTCGGCCAGCCGTCGCGCGGCCACCGGCTCCGCGCGCACCCGTTCCTCGCCGAGCACCCCGGCGAGAAGTGCCGTGCCGTCCTCGGGCGTGAGGACGTCCACGGGAACGGGCCGGGCGGCGTCGGTGACGATCAGCCCGGACATCCGGTTCCGGCTGGTCACGACGGTGACGCAACGGGGACCGCCCGGCAGGAGCGGTCTGACCTGCTCGGAGTCGCGCGCGTTGTCCAGTACGACGAGGAGCTCCCGGTCGGCGGCGAGCGATCTGAACAGCGCGGCCGCGCCGTTCGCGGACTCCGGCATCCGGCTCGGCGTGACCCCCAGGGCCGGCAGGAACTCGCGCAGTACCTCGGCGAGGGTCGGCTCGCCCGTATCGCCGAAGCCGCGCAGGTCGGCGTAGAGCCGGCCGCCGGGGAAAGCGGCGCGCTCGCGGTGGGCCCACTGCACCACCAGTGCGGTCTTCCCGACCCCTGCGGGCCCGGTGACCAGGCAGACGGGCGCCTCGCCCTCGGCGGCCCGGGACAGGGCGAGGAGCTCCTGCTCCCGCCCGTGGAAGCCGCGCGGGGGGCGCGGCAGCAGGTCGGCCACGTCGGTGTGGGAGGCGGTCGAGGTGACGGGCGGGAGAGGCGTGGCGTGCGCCGTGGCGCGCCGGGACAGGGGCGCTGTCCCGACCACCGCGCCGTCGGCCTCCGCGTGCAGGGCCACCGCGTAGGCATCCGTCAGCTCGCGGCCCGGGTCGATCCCCAGTTCGTCGGCGAGCAGGCGCCGGGTGCGGTGGAACCAGTCGAGTGCCTCCGGCCGACGGCCCGCCCGGTGAAGTGCCGTCATGAGGGCGGCGCACAGCGATTCCCGCAGCGGGTGGGCGACCGCCTCGGGGTGCAGGACGGCGGCGGCCTGGGCGTATTCGCCCAACTGGGCGTGAGCTGCGGCCAGTTGTTCCACGGAAGCCAGCCGGAGCTCCTCCAGCGCGTGCGCGGCGGCCCGGAGCGGTGGGCTCGGACAGACGTCGGCCAGCGCGGGCCCCTGCCACAGCGACAGCGCCTCCCGGTACATCGCCACGGCCTCGGCCGGGCCGCGCCGGCCACGGGCCAGGGCCACCAGTTCCTCGAAGCGGTGGGCGTCGAGCCGGGCTCGCGGCATCCGCAGGACGTACGCCGCGCCCTGGGTGACCAACTCGACGCCGTACGCGCCGGCGTCGGCACCGATCAGCAGGGTCCGCAGCCGCGACACATGGCCCTGAACGACGCCGCGGGCGCTCGGCGGCGGTTCCTGTTCCCACAGAGCGGCCGTCAGCTGATCGACCAGCACCGGGTAATTGGGGCGCAGCAGCAGGGCGGCCAGCAGACTGCGCCGCTTGGCGGGCCCGAGCGGCAGCACGCCGGCCTCCGTGACGACCGACACCGCTCCGAGCAACCGGAATTCCATCTGCCCCATGCCTCCCAGCGCAAAAGCATCAGGGTAACCGGTGCGGGGGCGCGGCTTCGGGGGCCGGTTCGACCGGCGAGGACGTGCGGATCACGCTCTCGCGCCGAGAGCGAGGTTCAGTCATTGCCGCAGCTGCCGGCCGTGAGCGTTCCGGCCCGAAGTAACGCGGCCATGGGCTCCCCCGGGCGGCACACGCCACGGGGCCCGTTCCCCGCCAAACCCGGACCGCTGTGCTGACCGGAGTCCGGGCCTTGCCGGCGATATCGCCGCATCAGCCGCGGGAGGACCGAACCAAGAGACGCTTTCAGTACCGGCCGGAGATGGTGCTGATCGAGGACACGGCCACGGCGGAGCAGTTCGACGTCACCCGCGACGAGGACGAGGCGTTCCGGGTCTGGGCCATCATCGAGACGCTCCGGCACACCGGCATGCGGCTGGAGGAGCTGCTGGAGGTCACACACCTCGCACTGGCGGACTCTCGCCGCCGAGGCGGGTGCCGATCGCACCGCCTTTTACGGCACCCGGCCCTACGCCTGCCTCCGCGTCGAATTCGAACGACGCCTGCAAGCCCTCCAACAACGTGGCGACCGTCCAGATCCCCGTGACGCCCAGATCGTCCGCCTTAAGACTGCCGCAGCGCACACCCACGACTGCTCCTGCAATTGACGGAGTGTCAGCCGCGTCAGCGGTGCGTGGTGCGGGCAGCGTGATCCGATCAGGCTCGCTCATTGTCATTATCGACCGTGGATGGGGTCGGGCTACCGGGATGGACTCGTGTCGTCTGGCGAAGTAGCGTTGAGTCCAGCGGGACCTCTGCGGCAGCCCGGACGCAAAGTTCGGAGAGAAGCCGGTCTCGTCGTCTCGGTGGCCCAGATGCCGGTCGTCGACAACATTCCTCTCGGCCAGGAATCCCGGTCGGCAACCGATTCGCGTTCGACACCGAACCGATCGACGCGGCTCACTCGCCCGCAAGCAAGCGAGGTCATCGCCGCCTACTGGTTGGCTCGCTGGGTCCGGCGTCATCGCCCGCCACACCGAAGCTGTGCAACATCGCCTCGATGCGGCCGTTCGGCCGGAAACCGACAGTCCAATCGACCGGAACCGTGAACTCCCACGCTGTCCACGAAAGGAAACACACGACATGAACACCCCGACTCGTATCACCGACTGCCCCGAGCGTCAGATGCTCGAATACATGCTTGACCACACCCGGGCCGAACTGATCGACACGGTGCGGGGCCTATCTGAAACAGAGTCCCGCCGCCGTCTCGTCCCGTCCATGACGACGTCGATCGGACTGGTCAAACACGCCGCGTTCGCAGAAAGGAAGTGGTTCCAGCACATCTTGGGGGGTTTACCGGAATCCGAATGCGACGGTGCGATGGTGGGCGAGGCCAGTTTCGTGGTCAGCGACCACGAAACGGTCGCCGACGTGATCGCCGAATTCGAGCGCGCCAGCAACCGCGCACGAACGATCGCCGCCGACATCGACCTCGACGCCACCCGAGGACACCCTGCTTTCGGCACCGTCAGCCTGCGATGGATCTACCTGCTCATGATCCAGGAATTCGCCCGCCACGCCGGCCACAGCGACATCCTGCGTGAGCAGACCGGCGCCACCCGCCGGACTTGAGCCAGACCGCCAGATCCCACCCAGGCGGCACCACGACGGGCGTCGTTGGACGCACCGAATCGGCGGACCGGTCTCCATCGCGGCCACAACCGAGTACGGCCAGCCGGGGATCAACTGGTTGTTCTCGCCGTACCCACAGCCGACGTTGTGGAAACCGACGGGCTTGATCCGAGCGAGGGGGCAGAGCCCTTGAGGTTAAAAGTCAAGCTGACCCCGCTCAGGCCAGGAGGAGGGCACGGTCCCAGTGCGTGGCCGGGGCGGTGTCGGTGGCGAAGGTGCGCAGGGCCAGGGCGGCGCCCGCCGCGCCGGTGAGGAAGCCGGCCGGGTCGGCGGCGAGGCCGCCGTGCGCGAGCGGCGGCACCAGGCCGAACGGGTCGTCGATGTCGGCGAGGTCCAGGACGCGTTCGGCCAGCCAGGGCAGCTGGGCGCGCAGGGCGGCGTCCCGGGTGTCGTCGGCCATGCGCCAGGTCGCCTGGAGCACGCCGCTCCAGCCGTGGCACAGTCCCGCGTCCGCGAGCCGGCCGGCCACCGGCCCGTCGTAGGTGTGCCGGGCGCCGGCGAGGGCGGACCGCCAGGCGGTGACGGCGGTGTCGCGCCACTCGGGGACGTCCAGCGCGCGTCCGGCCAGGTACAGGGCCCGGGCGATGCCGACGGTGCCGTGGCACCAGGACGGGCGGCCGGGCGCGGACTCGCCGGCGACGACGGTCCCGTCGGGCCCCGGTGTCAGGGTGCTCGGCCAGTGGACGGCCTCGCCGTCGTGGCGCCGTACGGCCATCAGCCACGCGGCGAGGGTCCGGATGGCGTGTTCCTGTCCGGGGACGGTCGCTCCGGCCTCCCAGGCCAGCGCGAGCAGGGCGAGCGGGCCGGACGCGCCGTGTGCCATGCCGGGGTCGGCGTGGCCGGTACCCGGTTCCGCCGTGGCGGGGCCCCCGCGGTCCCGGCCGGTCCACCAGCCCGGCAGCGTACGGCCGTCGAGGCGCAGCGGCGCGGTCAGCCCGGTGAGCGCGGCGAGGACCTCGGCGAGCGCGTCGCAGTCGCGCACCCGGGGGTCCAGGAGGTGGGCGCCGAGGCCCGCGAGGCCGGAGAGGACGTCGTACGTCCCGTTGTCCCCGCGCGCGCCGTCCTGCGGGCGGCGGCGCCGTTGCCGGCCGGCGAGGGTGCGGGCGAGGGTCCTGACGTGCCCGGCGAGCCGTTCGGCGGCCGCGAGCGGGCGTCCGGAGACGAGGGCGGCGCGGGTCAGGGCGAAGGAGAGCGCGGGGACGCCCCGGTAGAGGCCGGGGGCCTCGGCCAGCACGTCGTCCGGTGTCGTCCGGGCGAGGCCGGCGGCGTCGCTCAGCCAGCGGTGGGCGGTGTGCCGGGCGTGGCCGTCGGCGGTGCCGCGTTCGAGGTGCAGCAGGGCGATGCCGGGCATGCCGTCGCCCAGGGTGAGGGCGCGGGCGGGGTGGCGGTGGTGGGGCAGCCATTCGCGGACCTGGCGCGGGTCGGCGAGCCGTTGCGCGATGTCCTCGGACAGGACGGCCGCTCGTCGCCGCTGGCTCGCGCCGGTGTCGGCGGGGGCCGCGCCCACGCCCGGCCGCGCCGGGTGCCTCCGGCCGTGCGCGCGGGTGCGGGTGGCCGCTCCTCCGCGCGCCGGCCCGGGCCGGCCGTCGCTGTCCTGCCGCACTGTCCCTGCCCCTTTCGGTGCCGCTCGTCCTTCCCGGCCTTCCGTACCGTCGTGTACGCGCACGGGCGGAGGCGATGCGGGTCGGCTGGTCACGAAAGGGACCTTAGGGGCGTCCGATCAATCATCGATCAATGATCGATCAATCCCGGCGGCCGATCGTTCATCGGAGGCCGGCGCCACCCCCTTGCCCGATTGTTCAACAATCCCTAGCCTCTTGGTAGTTGCCCCGGTCGACGCCTCCGGCCCCAGGGCCCGGGCCCGGCCTCTGCGAGACCTCTGCGAGGTACATCCATGGGAACGACCGCATCACCGCCCCGCCGACCGCCCGCCCTCACGACCCCGGCCGAGGCGCGGGCCGCGTTCCGCGCCGGCCGTGCGGAACCCACCGCCGGCTGGTCCGCCGGCCGCGCCCAGGCCAATCTGATCGCCGTGCCCGAGGACTGGGCGTACGACGTCCTGCTCTTCGCCCAGCGCAACCGCCTGCCCTGCCCCGTCCTGGACGTCACCGACCCCGGCGTCGCCACGACCTCCCTCGCGCCCGGCGCCGACCTCCGCACGGACCTGCCGCGCTACCGCGTGTGGCGGGACGGGCGACTGGTCGCCGAACCCACCGAGGTCACCGGGCTGTGGCGGGACGACCTCGTCGCCTTCCTCATCGGGTGCAGCTTCACCTTCGAGAGCGCGCTCCTCGAAGCCGGCGTGCCCCTGCGCCACATCGAGCAGGGCCGCAACGTCTCGATGTACGTCACCGACCGCCCCTGCCGGCCCTCCGGGCGGCTGCACGGGCCGCTCGTCGTCTCCATGCGCCCGATACCGGCCGCCCTCGTCGAGACGGCTCGGCGGCTGACGTCCCGCATGCCGGCCGTCCACGGCGCGCCGGTGCGCTGCGGGGACCCGGCGGGGCTGGGCATCGCCGACCTCGGCCGGCCGGACTTCGGCGACCCGGTCGTCGCCCACCCCGGTGACGTACCGGTCTTCTGGGCGTGCGGCGTCACCCCGCAAGCCTCCCTGATGGCGTCGGACCCGCCCTTCGCGATCACGCACGCGCCGGGGCACATGTTCATCACGGACGTCCCCGACAGCGCGTACCGGCTGCCGTGAGGCCCGTACCGCCTCCGGTCACCCGGCCGCCGCGGCGGGGGCCGGGTCCCAGTCCCCGATGCGCTGGTGGTCCTCGCGGCGGGCCTGGCGGTAGCGGCCGGCCGCAACGCCGTACGCGCGTTTGAAGGCGTTGGCGAAGGCGAACTGCGAGGTGTAGCCGATGCGCTGGGCCACCACGGCGAGAGGCGCGTCGGTGTCCCGCAGGATCCTGGCCGCGAGAGTCAGCCGCCACCAGGTCAGATAGGTCAGCGGCGGCCTGCCGACCAGGGTGGTGAACCGGCGGGCGAACGCGGCCCGGGACATACCGGCCCGGGCGGCGAGCGCGGCCACCGTCCACGGCCGTGACGGATCGTCATGCAGGGCGCGCAGGGCGGCACCCACGGCCGGATCGGCCAGGGACCGGCACCAGCCGGTGCCCGGCAGGGCGGACCGCTCCTCGTACCAGGCACGCATCAGGTAGATCAGCAGCAGTTCCAGGAGCGCGGTCAGCGTGACGTCGGTGCCCATCCCCGGGGAGCGCAATTCGTCGCCGAGCAGGCCGATCGTGGCGCGCAGCGAGGGGTGCCGGCCGTGCCGGGCCGGCAGGTGGATGACCTCGGGGAAGTCGGCGAGCAGCGGATGGGCCCGGGCCTGGTCGAGCCGGTAGGCGCCGCACAGCAGCACGGCGGGCTCACCGCCGCCGGTCAGGGTGCAGGCCGTACCGTGCGGCAGGAACACCGCGTCGCCCGCGGCGAGCACCACCGGACCCCCGCCGCCGGCGGCCCGCAGCAGACAGGTCCCCTCCAGCACCACATGGAACCCGGCACCCCCGAAGGGCTCCACGTCCCTGCGCCAGGTCCCCCGGAATTCCGTCAGCGCGGAGTAAGGGCGGCCGGTGCGCAGGGCGGCGATGGCGTCGCTGAGTACATCCATGGGTCGAGTATGCGTGCGGCGTCGGAGCGGCCGGGCCCCAGGGCGCGCGAGGTGGAAGCGCTCGACGCCCGGCGGCCTCCACGGCCGGATCGTCCGGTGGTCACTGGGACTTGGCCGGGAATTCGCGGAGGTGAGGCATCGCACGCGGCTGAAGCCGGGAAGCCGAAGGGATCTTCCGGGCCGCTCCCGGGCCGGCCTACTCCGGCGCCCTCGACGGCAGCACCGACAGGCACGCCGGCCATCCACGCACCGGTTCGGCCGGCGGCAGCGCCGCCGCCTCGGCCCGCGCCGCGTGTTCGACGATCGTGTAGGCGATGCCGGCGTCCAGGCCGTCGGCCCCCAGCCCGGCCAGGGGCACCCGGACCGTCACCACGTCCTCGCGCGCGACACGGGCGACGGCGAGGCCGGTGAAGTCACGGCCGTCGGTGCCCACGTGCAGCAGTTCCACCGGTTCCGGCAGATACGCGTACCAGGCGTCGCTGCTGCGGCCCAGCGCGTCCAGCAGCCAGGCGTGGCGGGGCAATGACGTACCGGCAGCGCCGTCGGGCACCCAGAACTCGCTCTCGTGCCCGGGGGGAGCGTCGCGGGCGGGGCCGGCCCCGGCGATGGTGCGGAGCAGTGCGGCACGATCGGCCCGCGGGTCGGGCAGGAAGGTCGTGGCGGTGCCGTCGGGCCAGTCGACGGTCACCTCGGCCCGGGCCGAGGAGAGGTCGACCGCCCGGACGCGGAGTCCCAGCGGCGCGCTTCCCCGCTGTACGGCCGCCAGGTCGACGAGCAGGGGTGCCCACCATTCGGCGGTGGGCAGATCCGGGGCCGGCCGGCGGGGATGAACGCTCATCGTGGTGCCTTTCCGGAATGCGCGGCTGTGCCGCCCGCCTCGGGTGGAGGCGGGCAGCACGGCCGGGAGGGGTTCGGGCCTCAGATGTTGATGGAGTCCTTGACCCAGTCGGGGCACCGTCCCGGCGTGTTCTCGCAGAAGGCGGTGATGACTCCCTTGGACTTGCCGTCCCCGTTGGGCGGGACACGGAAGTCGACACCGGCGCGAATGGTCTTGACGTCGACGACCCGGCAGGTCCTGAAGATCCACCAGCCGCTGCACTTCACGTGCAGGACTTCGGTGCGGTAATTGTAGGTGGTCCGGGACCCGGCGAGCGGTTCCTTGCCCGTGGGGCCGGGGCGCGGGTATTTCGTCGTCGCCCTGACCGCCTTGAGGCTGAGGTTGTGTTTCTGTTCGACCTTGGCGAGGCCGAACCCCCGGTCCAGCGCGGGGTTGTAGTACCCCCGGCGCATGACCGTGTCCCAGCCGTCCCGTTCCTTCCACTGACCGACCACGTCGTCGGGGCCGGCCTGCGCCTGCTGCCGGTCGGCCTGCGGGCGTGCCTGCCTCCCCGCGGCGAGATCCTCGATCGCCGGCTTCGATATGCCCTGCCGGTCCAGATCGGCCAGCTTGAACGTCGAGCCCTTCGACAGGCCGGGGCCTCTGTCGAACAGGGAGAACTCGACGTCACCGCTCGAACCTCGATCGGTGGACGGTGCCGTCCCGGCGGCCGACGCCGGTGCCGCCGCCAGCAGTCCGGCGGTGGCCGCCAGGGTGGCGGCCAGAGCGCCCCAATGCGCTTGTGCCTTGTTCATGCTCCCCCTTGGCAGTGCGATGGCGGAACTTCTCCTCCGGACAGCCGCGACCGAAGTGACGCGTGGTTCCGGCCGCGAGTCCGGCACCAGCAAGCTAGGCGCGGCCCATGCCCCCGTCGAGCCCCACGAGCGATGATGCGCCAGCCGCCGGGGCCGGCATGGCCGCGCCTGGTCAACCGCGCGATCCGTGCGTTTTCCACGGGGGTTTCGGGTGTTCGGCACGGCCCGGGAGTCTCTCTCACCGCTCCTGGTCACCCGCTTTCGGCCACAGCTCACAAGGACGCGTACGGCCGGACCGGCGCATCCGCTTCCGGCACGGGTACCGACCCGGATGTGGCCGAAAGGTGCCCGGTGCGCGCGACCGGCTGGGGGGCCGCGGCCGGCCGGCGGCGAGACGCTGGCGTATGGACCGGGCACGATTGCCTATTGGCCGTCTCGCCGCCGTTGCCTAGCGTCGTGGGCATGCAGACGATCACTTTGGGCGAGGTGGAGATCACCCGCGTCGTGGAATGGCACGCGCCGGTCGCTCCCACCCCCGCCATATTCCCCGCCAGTACCCCTCGGATGTGGAAGGAGAACGAGTCCTGGCTGGCGCCGGACTTCTGGGTCCCGGGTACGGACGAGCTGGTGGCCAACGTGCAGACGTGGGTGCTGCGCAGCGAGGGCCGTACGATCCTGATCGACACCGGCGTCGGCGACGACAAGGAACGGCCGGACATGCCGGTCTGGTCGCACATGCGGTCGGGCTTCCTCGACCGGCTGGCCGCCGCGGGGGTCCGTCCGGAGGACGTGGACGTCGTGGTGAACACCCATGTGCACTCCGACCACGTCGGCTGGAACACCCGGCTGGTGGACGGCGCGTGGGTGCCGACGTTCCCCAACGCGACGTACCTGGTGCACAAGGCGGACTTCGACTACTGGAATCCGGCCAACGGCCATACGCAGCGCGGTGTACTCGGCGACATGAGCGTCGCGCAGGCGGCCGGTGACATGTTCGAGGACAGTGTGGCACCGGTGCACCGGGCGGGCCGGATGGTGCTCTGGGAGGACGCGCACCGCATCGACTCCCACCTCGCCCTGGAGCCGGCACCGGGGCACACGCCGGGCTCCTCGGTGGTGCGCCTGGCGTCGGGCACCGACCGGGCGCTGTTCATCGGCGACCTGGTGCACAGCCCGTTGCAGTTCGTCGAGCCGGACTGCGACACCTGCCTGAGCGAGGACCAGGAGCAGGCCGTCCGCTCGCGCCGCCGGATCCTGGAGGAGGCCGCCGACACCCGGGCCCTCGTCCTCCCGGCGCACCTGCCCGGGCACGGAGCTGCCGAAGTGCGGCGTGAGGGCGGCAAGTTCGCCCTGGAGCGGTGGGCGGCGTTCGACCGTACGACGGATAGCCTCGCGCCGTGAGGAACGGCGGACCGGCGGGTACGCCCGCCGGCCCGCCGGCTCAGCGGAGCCTCACTTCCCTCCCTTGATCGCGAAGGGCAGGCTCCGCGAGAAGAAGGACAGGTCGCCGTTGCCCGCCGAGACGCCCGCGTCCGCGCTGGTGACGTCGCGGGGAGCGGAGGCGGCGACGGCCACCCGCAGCCGGTAGGCGGCGCTGGCACCGGGGGCCAGCGGGCCCTTGACGACGGGGCGCAGTTTGGCGCTCATGCCCGGGTCGCAGCCGCCGCCGACGAGCGCGACGCGTTCCCAGCCGCGGCCGGGCAGGTACTGCTGGAGGACGAGGTCCTTGGGGGTCAGGGCGTGGGCGTTGCCGGCGCCGTAGGCGAAGTAGGAGGCGAACAGCCGGGGGTAGGCGCGGTCGGTGGTGTTCTTGACGGTGAGCGTGAACTCGCCCGCCCCGCCACCCCGGGTGAGCGCGGTGCCGGACTTCCAGCCGCTGACGGAGACCGCGGGCCGGGTGGCGGTGGTGGTACGGGCGGCCGCGCGGTGGGTGCGGCCCTTGCCGTCGTCGACGGAGGGGGTGACGGTGAACGTCCCGGGCCGGTCGAGGTCCTGGTACCGAAGCGCCACGGTGTGGGGGTGGTCCGCGCTCGCGGCGGCGGTGAGAGGGAAGGTGAAGACGCCGTGCGTCGGGTTGCTCTCGTCGCCGGGAGTGGTGTCCAGGTCGATCCAGCGGTGGGTCCTGGGCTCGTAACGCTGCACCATCAGGGAGGCGGTGCTGAAGCCGTGGCTGTCGACGTCCAGGCGCACGGTGCCCTTGGAGACGGGGGTGCGCAGGGTGAGGGAGGAGTTCGTCCACAGGCCGATCGGGGCCTGGGCGGGCAGGCTGTGGGAGAACCGCTCCGCGGCCTTGCCCACCGCGCCGAGCGCGGGGGCGTCGGCGGCGACGGCGTTCGCGGCGTTCACCGACGAGGCGGTGGCCGCGTCGCGCGCGGTGTCGCCGCAGCTCTCCACCGCCTTCGCGCCGGCGGCTGCCGGTATGGCCGCGGCCTGTCCCGCGGTGCCGCCGACGAGCGCCAGTCCCGCCGCCAGCGCCAGCACCGACCCCACAGCGGCGCTCCGCACGCCCACCGACCGCCGCTGTGCCACTCTTTGCCTCATGTACCGCCCCCTGGGTCCGGGTTGTACGCACACGCGTACGTCTGTGGTGTACGAGATTGCCTTATGGAACTGATGGTTCCCTCCACCACCGGAAATATCGCGAAATCACGTGGACGTGACGCGTGTTGTTTCCTCTGGGTGGCCGGGCGTCCACCGTACCGGTCGGCGCCCGCCGGCCGACTCACGCCCGGGTGTTTCGGGGGGCGGGTATTCCGGGGGAAACGATGGGGGCCGATCGGGGGACACGCGGTTTCCCCCGGGCGTTCCCCCGGGCGGTGGACCCGCTCGAGGGGCGCCGGTTCCTAGCCTGGGCTGCCTGGGGCGATGACGTCGCAGGAGAACCGTCACAGGAAGGAGCGTTCCGCACATGAACCGGTCCCGAGCACTCGTGGGCGGCACCGCCGCGGTACTGCGGCTGCTGGCTCAGCATCCGGACGACGGTGTGTCCGTCCGCCGTCTGACCACCGACCTCCGGCTCCCACCCGGCACCGCCCACGCGCTGGTGGCCGGCCTGCGGTCCGAGGGGCTGGTCCGGCAGGACCCGGCGACCGGTCGCCTCCGCCCGGCCGGCCCCCTCGATCCCGCGACGCCCGCGCCCGACTGCAACGGGGTCCGCTCCTCCGCGATGACCTGGGCGGACGGGCTGGCGGCGCACAGCGGCATGAGCGTACGGCTGGCCGTCAGGCATCCCGGCGGGGCGCAGATCATCCATCACGTGTTCCGCCCCGACAACAGTCCGCAACGACTCGTGACGGGCGAGGTGCGCCCCGCCGGCAGCGCCCTGGTGCGGGCCCTGGCCGCCCCGCACGACCGGCGGTGCGTGTACGCGCCCGACGCCGAGGAGCCCGGGAGCGGCTCCCTGGCCGTCGCCGTCACGTGCCCCGGGCCGGTTCCCCGGGCCGCCGCGCTGAGCCTCACCGGCCCGCGACGGCTCCTGGATCCGGCCGCCGGCCGGGCCGGGAGGTACGAGGCGCTACTGCGGGAGGCCGCGGACGCCATCACGGAGGATCTGGCGCTCGCACCGGCCCGATGACGGCGCCGATATCGGGAGGAAGGCCGGGGCAAACGGGACGAGACGGGGGCGAAGTGAAACCAGTGGGGCTGCCGGGGGCGTCCTGTCCGACGTACTGATCACCGAAGAGACGGAGATACGGCGTTGGAACGCGCAGGAGCAGCACCGAACCGCCGCACGATACTCACCCTCGGTACCGGGGCGGCACTGGCCACGGTCATCCCGGCGGGCGGCGGGGCACACGCCGCGTCGCCGGCCGGGACCGAGGTCCTCCGGCAGCTGAGGGAGCTGGAGCGGGAGCACTCCGCCCGTCTGGGGGTGTTCGCGCGCGACACGGCCACGGGCAGGACCGTGCGGTACCGCGCGGACGAGCGGTTCCCGATGTGCTCGGTGTTCAAGACGCTGGCGGTCGCGGCCGTCCTGAGGGACCTCGATCGCGACGGCGAGTTCCTCGCCCGCCGCATCCGCTACACGGAGAAGGACGTCAAGGACTCCGGCTACGCCCCCGTCACGGGCGAGCCCGCGAACCTCGCCCACGGCATGACCGTCGGTGAACTGTGCGCCGCCACCATCTCGTACAGCGACAACGCCGCGGCGAACCTGCTGTTGCGCGAGCTGGGCGGCCCGACGGCCGTCACCCGCTTCTGCCGCTCGACCGGGGACGCCACGACCCGCCTCGACCGGTGGGAGCCCGAGCTCAACTCGGCGGAGCCCACGCGCGTGACCGACACCACCAGCCCGCGCGCCATCGGCCAGACCTACGCCCGGCTCACCCTCGGGCACGTCCTCGCGCCCGGGGACCGCGAGCGGCTGACCGGCTGGCTGCTGGCCAACACCACCAGCGGCGAGCGCTTCCGCGCGGGCCTCCCCGGCTGGACCGTGGCGGACAAGACCGGCGGCGGGGAGTACGGGACCAACAACGACGTGGGCATCACCTGGCCGCCGGGCCGGCCGCCGATCGTGCTCGCCGTCCTGACGACCCGGCACGAACCTCACGCACCGGCCGACAACCCGCTGGTCGCCAGGGCCGCCGCACTGGTCGCGGCGGCACTCACCTGACCGTCGCGAGCGGGCCGGGCGTCCCGTCAGGGGCGCCCGGCGGGCCGGCACCGCCGCCGGTAGTAGCCGTACGTCAGGGCGAGCAGCAGGGGTCCCCAGGCGAGGAACAGACCACTGACCGTCGCCGCCAGCACCCGCCACCAGTCGTTGGAGAACCCGGCGGTCGCGTGACCGCCGATCTGGAAGGTGGTGACCACCCAGTCGAACAGCAGCGCGGTGAAGACGAGGACGCCCAGGAGCGCCGGCACGATCACCGCGAACGGTGGGACGCGCCTGCCGCGCAGCACCGGGACCCAGCCGGGTACGACCTCGCCCCAGGGGCGCACCAGGCCGAAGCACAGCAGCGCGAACGCCTCCGACAGCACGCTGAGCCCGAAGATGTAGCAGGCGGAGGCCACTCTTCCCCATGTCGGCTCGCCCAGGTCGGCTCCCATGGTGAACCCGAACGCGATGGGCAGTCGCCACAGGCACACGGGCAGGGCGACCAACGGGATCGCGTGCGCGACCCGTTCGGCCCAGCGGGGCACGGGTCGCAGGGTGCCGCGCGGTGTCGCGGTCGAGGGGATCTCTGCGGTCGTCGTCATGGGAACCAGCCTCTCCGGTCGTCGGAGGGCGGTCGTCATGCCCGAGATCGTTTCCCCTCCCCCGTACGGCGGAGCACGCGTCAATGCGCCGACGTCCATGTACGGGCACTGGTTTGCTCGCTTGAAGGGCAGTCGCAGTGCTGGGGTGTTGTCGTCACGGCATGCGAGCTGTCAGCGCGCCGCGGCGCAGGCGGCGCACCGCTCCGCGTGCCAGGAGGGTGCCGGTGGCCCGGTGCAGCGCCACCGTCCCCAGGAGCGGGTTGCCCTCGCGTGATCCGGTCGCACCCGGCGGAAGAGCGTTGCGACGGGCGAGCGAGGCGGTGAGCAGTCCGTCGTAGCAACGGGCGGCGTCCTGGGGTGCGAAGGCTTGAGCGACGCGTTCGCGGGCGACTGCCCCCATCCGGGCGCGCAGCTGCTGGTCGTCCATGAGTCGCAGCAGAGCGGCGCTGTAGGCGCGGACGTTGACGCGCGGTACCAGGAGACCGTCGACGCCGTCGCGAATGATCTCGCGTGGGCCGTGCGGGCAGTCCGTGCTGACCACGGGCAGTCCGCACCGCATCGCCTCCGTGATGGTCATGCCGAAGGACTCCTGCGCCGAGGTGATCGCCGCTATGGATCCTTTGGCCCACTCCGGGTCCAGTGGGGTCACGGCCCCCATGAGCCGCACCCGGTCGCCCAGGCCGCGGCGTTCGACGTCGGCGGCGAGGCGGTCCTTCTCGGGGCCTCCACCGTAGATCCGCAGGGTCCAGTCGGGGCGTTGTGCGCTGATCCGGGCGAAGGCTTCGATGAGCATGTCGTACCGCTTCACCCGGGTCAGGCGTCCGGCGGCCACGATGACCTTGGCGGTGTGGTCGGCCGCGGCCGCCGGGGCGCTGGGCACGCTGTTGGGAATGGCCGTGATCATGTCGTGCGGGAGGCGCAGGCCGGTGCGGTGCGCCCGGGCATCGGCCCGCGTCATCGTCACCAGTGCGTCGAGACGCGGGTACCAGCGTTGCAGTTGGCGGCGGAGACGGTGCGGATGGGTGTCATGCGTGAGGTGTTCCTGGCCGATGCGCAGGGCGTCGCGGGGACCGAAGCGGGCGAGCAGGACGTTGAGTCCGGTGCGGGCACTGATCACGGCGTCCGCGTCGGTCGCGGCCAGCCAGTCGATGATCCGCTGCTCGGCGAGGCGGTGGTACTGGCCGGCGCGGCTTTCGCCCGCGGGAAAGTAGATGCCGGGCTGTACGGCGCGCGGATCCGCCATGTCCGGCGCGGAGCGGCGACGGTCCACCAGAGCGGTGAGGGGCATCCCCGGTGGCGGCTCGAGCAGCGGTCTCGCCCGGTGCCGGAAGACGGAGACAAGGCTCACGTCGTGCCGCTCGGCGAGGGACGCGGCCAGGTTGAAGGTCGTGCTGGTCGTGCCGCCGATGGCATAGGCATTGTGCAGCAGAAACGCGATGCGCATGGAGATGCCATCCTCAGCTTTTCTCTGTTCTTACAGGCTTCTGGTTCGGGGCGCGTGCCGCAGCTCGCGCGTCCGGCCGCAAGTCGCGCACTTCCGGGGCTGCCGGAAATCAAGCAACCGCGAATTCCTGGAACGACTCACCAAAGAAACGTTAAAAGCAGGTATCCGCTGAGGCATCGGCAGAAAGTCGACGGTGTGCGGTGACGAAAGGATGAGTCAGCGCGGCGGAATATACTTAGGTATGGAATCAGGTGTATAAGCAAGCACGCTGCGGCCTGTAGCGATATGCCGGGCCAGTCGGCGACGTATGCTTCGCCGTTGTGAGCTGGAAGGAAATTTCCCCTGTCCGTCGTGGTCGCATCACCGATGCGGTGGTCGTGATCGGGGCGGCGGGTCTTTCGATGGCCGTGGGCTACGCCCGGGCCCGGGGTGTGTGGCTGTACCCGCGGCTCACGTCGATCGTCCCCCTGGCACTGGACCATGTCCTTCCGCCGCCGTTCAAGGGCCGCACGGATCTGCTGGTGCCGCTGGCGGGCAGTGCGCTGTTGTGGTGGCGACGCCGGTGGCCGGTCCCCATCGCGGTGGTGCTGGCGCTCTTGTCGACCATCTGGCCGCTGATTCCCGCGGCCCTCGTCGCCTTGTTCACCGCGGCCGCCATTCGCCCCTGGCGGACCACACTCGCTGTCACGGCGTCCGCGCTGCTGCCCTTTGCGCTGTACTTGGCGCTGCACTCGCAGCTCGTCGGTGTGAAGATGCCGGCGGCGGCACCCACGGGGAGTGTCCTGGTGGGCGTGCTGGTGAGCGCGGCCGTCGGCTGGGGCCTGTTCGTACGCGTATCGCGCGAGAGCACCGAGCACGCAAGGAGTGAGGCGGCTTTGCGCGCCGACCACGTCCGTCAGCGCGAGCGCGAATCGCTGGCACGCGAAATGCACGACGTCCTCGCGCACCGCCTGTCCCTGCTGAGCCTGCACGCGGGAGCGCTGGAGGTGAACCCCGGCGCACCCGCTGACCAGGTCAGGCAGGCAGCAGCGGTCATCCGCTCCAGTGCTCATCAGGCTCTGGAGGATTTGCAGGAGGTTCTCGGCGTGCTGCGCGCCCCCCTGACCGACACGACACGGTCCGAACCGCCCCAGCCGGTGCTGGCCGATCTGGTCCACCTGGCAGGAGTCGCGCACGGCCGGCATGCGGATCGACCTGGACGAGTCGGTCACCGACGGGGCGAAAGCACCCGGTGCCACAGGGCGGACCGCATACCGGGTCGTACAGGAAGCTCTGACCAACGCCCGCAAGCACGCCCCCGGCCAACCTGTGACGATCACGGTCCACGGAGCACCAGGTGCGGGACTGACCGTGGAGGTGACCAACCCGGTGCCCGAAGGCACCAGGCCCCGCGTCCCCGGGGGCGAGCTCGGCCTCATCGGCCTCCAGGAACGCGCGGCTCTGGTCGGCGGTGCCCTCACCTATGGTCGGCACGGACAGACCCACCGGGTCCAGGCACGGCTGCCGTGGCCCGCATGATCCGGGTCCTGCTCGTCGACGACGATGCCCTCGTCCGCGCGGGCCTGCGCATGATGCTCGCCTCCGCCGACGACATCGAGGTCGTCGGCGAGGCCGCCGACGGGGGTGAAGTCGAGGCGCTGGTGGATCAGCACACCCCCGACCTCGTCCTCATGGACATCCGGATGTCCACCGTCGACGGCCTGGAGGCCACCCGCCGTCTGCGGGCCCGCCCCCGAGCGCCGGAGATCGTGGTGCTGACCACGTTCATCAGCGATGACTACGTCCTGCGCGCTCTACAGGCCGGAGCTGCGGGTTTCCTGCTCAAGCACACCCACCCGGACCGGATCATCGACGCGGTACGCCGGGCCGCGGCCGGCGAACCGGTCATGTCGCCCGAAGCTCTGGGCCGGCTGATCGGCACGGTGACGACCGGCCCACCCGGCGCCCCCGTACCAGCACCGGCCCCGGTACGGGAAGGTGAAGCCCAGCGGCTGCTCAGCCTTCTCGGAGAGCGTGAGCTCGAGGTCGCAGTGGCCATCGGCCAAGGAAAGGCCAACGCCGAGATCTCGTCCGACCTCTATATGAGCGTGCCCACCGTCAAATCCCATGTCTCGCATATCCTGGCCAAACTCGGTTTGAACAACCGCGTGCAGATCGCCCTGTGGGTCTACCGTTCCGGCAGAGTGTGATATCGCGGGTTCACCGACCGAAACCGTCAACTCCTGGCGGTGTCACGCTACGCAGCGATCCGCGGTCCCGGTTTGGTCTGCATACGGTGGCGTGCTGGTGGGCTCCGGGCGCCTTGAGGCTTTGGCGACCGGTGCTTGCCCGATCGGGGTCCTGGTACGACGATGCCCGCAGCGGACCCACAGGCGCCGCTCCCGATCACCGTGTGACCCAGGGAGGCACCAGTCGTGATCACGTTGACAGAGACGCTCGCCGTCGACACCGTGGAAGAGTTCCTGACGAGCGAGGAGGTCGCCCGCTTGTCCCGGGCGATGGACGCCTTCATCCAGCGGACCGGTTGGAAGCCCGCCTACGTCGGCGAAGAACTGGGTGTCCTACCCGACGAGGTCCAAGGTGCCCTCCAGGCAGCGACCTTGCGTCACCTGCCGGAGATCCGCCGCGCCTTTCCCTCCGCCACGGGCTGCTCCCCCTGGCAGCTCATCCAGTTCGACGCCGCTGAAGGCGCCGTGCGCCACCTCGACGGCATCGGCGCCGACCCGCTCACCGCCCCCCGCCACGTCGCCCGCATCGGCGTCACCGTCCAGGACGCGCAAGCCGGCGGTCAGTTCTTCTTCGAGACCACCTCCAGCCCTCACCTGTGGGACCCGCGCTTCGGTGAAGGAGCGGCGCCCGGCTACGCCGACGGCATGCGTTTCACCCGCATCGCGCCCCACGACAAGATCTCCCGGCAGGACCCGGAGACCGACTGGATCCACCAGGTCCGTGGCACTCCTTGGACCACGCCCGCCGGCGCGGGCACCGCCATCGTCTACGGCGCCCAGCTCATCCACGGCATCACGCCCGTCACCGAAGGCCGCTGCCGCAAGTTCATCACCGGCCTCATCGCGGGAGACTGACTACCCCTTCCCCCTAACCAAGGCCGCCGGCCCGGACCGGCGCGTGGAGCGCGCACTTCGGTGCCCGCCGCCCGCGCGCGCCAGGGCGTGCGTGCCGCAGCTTGTAAGAGGTGACCGGGCTGCCGGAGTCAGGCGCAACCTGGTGCTCTCGGTGCGCTCCCCGGGTAGTCACAGGGCCCACTGGCTGCTCTGGATGAGCCAGGGCATGCTGTCGTTTCCCCGGGGAGATGTGGATGTTCACAAGACGCGGTCTCGGTGTGGTGTTGTGTTCCCTGGCTCTGGCCGGCTCGTCCCTGGCGTCGTCCTCGGCGTCCGCCACCGGAGGCAACAGCGAGATGGCGTTCGTCTGCACCGGGAAGGAGAGGGGCTCCTCCAATCCGGGCCTCGGGCTGCTGCCGAGACCTACCCGTCTTAAGGCGACGCCCGGTACACCTGCTCCGGCGGGCCCGGTCGGACCATTCCGGCCACCGGGCATTTCGTGGGATCGGCGAACGCGTCCTGCGCCTCGGTGGACAGCCCCACCGGACAGGAGGAGGTCCGCTACGCGGACGGCCGGAGGTCGGTCATCGACTACACGAGTTCGACCGCCGTCCGCCTCAGCACGGTCACCCGCGTCATTCTCAACGGCACTGTGACCGAAGGCCGGGGCAAGGGCCAGAGCGCACGACGGACCGTCATGACGCTGGCCACTCGGGTGCCGGCGGCGGACTGTCTGCTGCCCGCGCCCGTCAACCATGCCGCAGGCGGCGTACAGCTGGACGTCGGGCCGGCCTGAGGGCACACGCGTCGGCATGAGGCACCGGGTCGGCACGCCGCAGGAGCGGGGCCGTTCACCGCCCGCCGGTGCCCTGCCGGCGCAGCGACATCGCCAGGAGGGCCAGCCACACCCCGACGAGCGTGAGGTGGGCCCGCTGCGGAAGGCCGTGCCAGCCCGGGTGGCCGAACAGCGGCCCGACCGTGGACACCGCGGTCAGCAGCGCGGCGCCGAGCACCCAGGGACCCCAGCGGCGGATCAGCGGCCACCGGGCGCGGTCGGTGACGGACGCGGCGACGAGCAGGGCCATCGAGCCGAAGAGCGCCGCGTGGGCCAGTGCGCTGGTGGTCGTGTGCCAGGGATTGACCACCTCGCAGGCGGTGTTGACCGAGGGCGCGCAGCGCATCGGCACGATGACGTCGGCCACCGACGCGGCTGCGAAGGCGACCAGGAACCAGCGGCCGGCGGCCGGGCGGTGGGGCCGTGGCAGGGCACCGGCGGCGACGAGCAGGGCGGTGACGGTCTCGATGCCGCCGAAGAGCGTGTGGAAGGGCTGGTCGGCGGCGTAGAGCTCGCTGACGTAGGAGTGGCGGGGGTCCAGGCCGGTGGGCAGGACGGCCTCCAGCACCCAGGCGTTGTACAGCACGGCGGCGGCCATGAGCGGCCACCACGCCCGGGCGTCGCGGCCCGCCGCCCGGCGCGCCCCGGCCGGGCCCGGCCGGCCGGGGTG
>NZ_JAGGOL010000006.1 GCF_018614525.1 Streptomyces sp. ISL-11 | reverse complement strand
CGCCCCGGCCCACCCGGTGCGTCCGGCGGGAGCGGCCCTCCCCGGCGGGCCGCCACGCTCCGCACCGCGCGCGTCCGGCGCGCCGGAATCCGGCGAGCAGGTCGTCCGCATCACCATCGACCGGCTCGAAGTCCGCGCCGCTCCCCAGCCGGCGGCCGTCACCCGCACCGCGCGCCGACGGCCGCAGCTCGGCCTCGACGAGTACCTGCGAGGGCGGACGTGAGCGACACCTTCGCCGTGGCCGCCGTGACGGACACACTGCGGTCGATCCTGCAGGGCGCCGTCGGCCGTCAGGTGCCCGGCACCGTGGTCACCGCACGCCCGCCGGACGAAGTCACCGCCGAGCGTCCCCCCAGCGCGCTGAACGTCTACCTCTACCGGACGGCCGTCGACGGCGGATGGCGCAACCTCGACCCGGCCGGCACGCGCCCCGGCGAGACCGGGCGCCCGGCGCTCCCGCTCGTCCTGCACTACCTCCTCACCCCGTACGCGAGCGGCGAAGCCGAGGAGTCCACGGCCCACCGGATCCTGGGTGCCGCCATGGCCGCCCTGCACGACCACGCGGAGCTGAGGCCGGCGGAGATCAAGCGGGCGGCTCCCTTCAGCGATCTCCATCAGCAGTCGGAGCGCGTGAGAATCACTCCCGTCCCCGTCTCCACCGACGACATCTCCAAACTGTGGACCGCCTTCCAGAGCCAGTACCGCGCCTCGGTGGCGTACGAGGCTCGTATCGTGCTCATCGACAGCGCGGTCCCCACGCGCGCGCCGCTCCCGGTGCTGCGGCGCGGCGATCACGACCGCGGGCCCGAGGCGGCCGCGAACACCACCGGCACTCATCCGACGCTGCGGGCCGTCGCCCCGTCAGTCGCACTGCCAACCGACGAGCTGGTCCTGACCGGAACCCGGTTCGACGCCGGGGTGCCGACCCTCCGCCTCACCCACCCTTTCCTGGACGGGCCCCCCGACCGCCCCGCCCGGCCGGTCAGTGCCACGGAGGTACGCGCCCAACTCCCCGACAAGCTGGCAGCGGGCACGTGGTCGGCGACGGTGGTCCTCACCACCGCCGACGGCACTCGGCGTGCCACCCGGCCGCTGCCGGTGGCGGTCGCCCCCCGCATCACCGGCCCGCTGCCCATGGAGGCGGAACGCGACCCCAAGGGGGTGCTCCTGCTCAAGGTGAAGTGCGCGCCGCCGGTACGCCCCGGGCAACACGTGCAACTCCTCGTCGGGGACAGGTCGGTGCAAGCCGAGGCGTTCCCGCGGGCGACCGACACGCTCCGTTTCCGGTTGTCGCAGGTGGTCCCCGGTCGGTACGCGCTGCGTCTGCGGGTCGACGGCGTCGACAGCCCGCTGGTCGAGAGCGCCGATGAGCGGCCGGAGTTCACGGCCGACGCGGCGGTGGTGGTGACATGACGGCCGCACCCGAGCCGGAGAACGCCGACGAGCCCCGGGACCCCGGCCCCGACGCCACCTCGGGGACCACCGACTGGGAGTCGTACAACAACGCATATCTGGCCGCCGCCCTCGCTTGGCTGCGGCTGCTGCTCCGCGAACACATCGCGGCGGCCGCCCCGGACCCCGCCCGGCCCACCGCGGCGGATGCCGACGGCGAAAGCCCGACCGTGGCGCGCCGGCAGATGGCCGAGCTGGCCGCCGATACTGCGGGCGCGACAGGCGCGCCGCCGGCCCTCATCGGCCTGGGCCGGGTGCTCGGGCTGTCCCTCTTCGAGCAGCACACCCTGTTGCTGTGCGCCGCTCCCGAGCTGGACCCCGGTATCGCGGATCTGTACGCCCGGGCACAGGGTGGCCCTCTCGCAGGTCATCCCACGTTCGCGCTGGCCCTGTCCGTCCTTCCCGACCCCGTCTGGGACGTCCTCTCCCCGTACCGGGGGTTGCGCTACTGGCGGCTCCTCGACATCGACCGGTCGACCGGCCGTTCCCTGGTGACCAGCCCGCTGCGGGCCGATGAACGGATCGTCAACCACCTCAAAGGTCTCGACCACCTCGACGAGCGTCTTCACGCCCTGCTGACGCCTCTTCAGCAGGATGCCCGACCCTTCGGTTCCTTCTTCTCCGTGCCGCACTCCGCCGTGGAGGAGATCCTGGGGCACTGGCCGGAACCGCAGCCCGCAGCCGACGGCCGCGCACCCGTGATCCAGCTTCTCGGAGCGGACCGGGAGAGCAAGCGGTCGGTGGCCGAGCAGGCCGCGTCCGCGTCCGGCCTGCTGCTGTACGGGATGACGGCCGGTGCGATTCCCGGGCCGGCGGAGGAGCTCGATGCCGTCGCCCGGCTGTGGCACCGCGAGGCCCGGCTGGCTCCGCTCGCCCTCTACCTCGACGCGGATGACGAGCGGGGCACGGGCGCCGACGTCATGGGCCGGACCGGAGAGGTCGGACGTTTCCTCGAGCGGAGCGGCGGGCCGTGTTTCGTCGCGACCCGCGAGACCCGTCCCGACGTGCCCGCGCCGACGGCGGCGGTGGAGGTGACGCCGCCACCGGCTGCCGAACGGGCCGCCGCCTGGGGCTCGGTGTTCCTCCCCGCGGACGCGGACCGGCTGGCCGGCCAGTTCACGCTGGACCTGTCCGTGATCCACGAGGTGGCGGCGGCCGGTGCAGGCCCGGAGCAGGCGTGGCATGACTGCCTGGTCCGCACCCGGCCACGGCTGGGATCCTTGGCACAGCGCCTGGAATCCCGCGTCGGGTGGGACGACATCGTGCTGCCCGAGAACGACCGGGCCCTCCTGAGGCAGATCGCCGACCAGGTGGCACAGCGGGCCACCGTGCACGACCGGTGGGGTTTCGCGGACCGGGTCAGCCGGGGACTGGGCATCACGGCCCTCTTCACCGGCCCCAGCGGCACGGGCAAGACCATGGCCGCCGAAGTGCTCGCCGGACACCTGGGACTCGACCTCTACCGCGTCGACCTGTCGGCGGCGGTCAGCAAGTACATCGGCGAGACGGAGAAGAATCTGCGGCGGCTCTTCGACGCCGCCGAGCCGGGCGGGGCGATCCTGTTCTTCGACGAGGCCGACGCGCTGTTCGGCAAGCGCAGCGAGGTGAAGGACTCCCACGACCGGTACGCCAACATCGAAGTGAGCTACCTGCTCCAGCAGATGGAGTCGTACCGGGGGCTGGCCATCCTCGCCACGAACCAGCGCAGGGCGCTGGACACGGCGTTCCTGCGACGGCTGCGCTTCATCGTCCCCTTCGGTTTCCCCGCCTCCACGGAACGCCACGCGATGTGGGCGCGCGCGTTCCCGGCGAGCGCTCCCGTCGACCCACTGGATCTGGAGCGGCTGGCCGCCCTGCCGCTGAGCGGCGGGATGATCCGCAACATCGCTCTCAACGCCGCGTTCGCGGCCGCCTCGGCCGGCACCGCCATCAGTATGCGGGCGGTCCTGGCAGCCGCCCGGGCGGAACTGCACAAGGTCGGGACGCCGGTACCCGAGCAGGACCTCTCCTGGCCACCGCCCACCGCGGCGCCGAGCGGGGTGGAGGTATGAGGATCGAGCTGCGCATCCGCCGGGTCGTGCTGGAGGCGATCGAGCCGCGCGACGCGGCGGCCGTCCGTGCGGCCCTGACGTCGGAACTCGCGGCCCTGCTCGTCCGTAGTGCGTTCACCCCGCCCACGTCCCGGCATATCCGCCGGGCCACCGCCCCTCCGGTCGCCGCCACCACCGACCCTTCCGCCTTCGGGCGCCATCTCGCGCACGCGGTGCATGGCAGCCTCGGCAGTTCCGCCGGAGGCGGCCGATGAGCGTGAATCCCTCCCGCTCCACCCCATCCGCGGCACCGCCCGCCGCGGCGCCGGCCCCCGCGCGCGCCGCCCGGGGCCGGCAGCCGCGGCGATCCGGTGAGCCGGACCAGCCACCCGCCTGGACCCGCGACTTCACCGGATTGCCCACGCGTACTCCGGGCCAGCCGGTGCCCGAACACGGACTGCCGCAACCGGCTCGGGACCTGGTCCGTCGTCCGGGGGCGCCGCTTCCCCCGGAGCTTCGCGCCGACGCCGAACAGCGCTTCCGGCACGACTTCGGCCATGTGCGTCTGCACACCGACCCTCACGCGGCCCGCGCCGCGTCGACACTGCGGGCGCGAGCCTTCACGGTCGGTCCCCACATCGCCTTCGCCGCGGGCCGCTTCGCGCCCGCCACTCCGGCCGGCGCCCGGCTCCTCACCCACGAACTGGCCCACGTCGTCCAACAGGACCTCGGCGTGGGCGCCCACACGCACGGGACGTCCGCGGAAGCCGAAGCGGCGTCCCTCGCCGGCGACCCCCATGCTCCACGTGCGGTACGCGTGGCCGCGCCGGTCGGTGTCCACCGCTCGGGGGAGTCCCGCCAATTCCTGGAGGGCGACACGCACGCCCACTACTACCCGGCCGCCTACCGTCCTCAGGTCCTGCAGCCGGGAGTCGACCTCGTGCTGGGCGGGAACCAGCCGGAGTACACCCAGAACACGGACCCGACGGGAAGGGTCCAGGTCCTGGAGAGAGTCACCGGCGGCACCTGGATCCAGATCAAGAGACTCGACCCCTCCACCGACATGAGCGCTCTCAAGAAGAACGTGGCAAACGGGGTGAACGTCGGGGTCGGTAAATTCCAGAACGCGCTGGCCCATCCGGAGAAGGCGGCCAATCAACCGATGGCCGGTGCGAAGTGGGAGAGCGGGAAACCGCAGGGCACGTGGAACAGGACGATTCTCCAGAACCCCAAACGGCTCTTCGTCCACATCGAGGTGCCCGGCTTCTCCGGGATGACGCCCTCGCAGCAAGCGGAACTGCAGCACACGGCCAGAACGGCTGCCTCGGGAAACAGGTTCGGCCGGATCTCGTTCGGGGTGCTGGTGGTCGACACCCCTCCGCCCGCGCGAGGCGCGGCACTCGGGCGGATGAGGTTCACGCAGACGATGGCCAGAGAGCTGGGCGGCAGCCTCAAGGTCCTCACCACCTTGACGATCCTCGCGAAGCTCTTCAAGGCGGTTCAATTCATCGAGGGCGCCTACAAGACCTATCAGGACACCGTCGAGAGGTTTCATCAGGCGGAGCGAGCGGCGAAGAACCAGCCGTTCATCCTCACGGAGGAGACCAACCACGCGATCTCCGTGCGCACGTACATGGCCGACGGCCGGGCCGAGCAGGAACGCTACAGCCAGGTGATCGAATCCCTGCCGCCACTGCTCTTCGGGGTCGGCGGATCGGGAGACCTGGGCGAGATCGCGAAGACGGCCTTCTCGCTGCTCTCGGCGTCGTCGTCCCTGGCCTCGCTGCAGACCAGCCTCGACAACGACATCACCGTCCTGGAGGGCACCTTGCGGCGCGCCGAACAGCGAAAGGACGCCGCCGCCATGATGCTGAGGATCTCACCGCTCGTCAAAGCCTTGAACCCGTCCACCCTGCTAGAGGTCGACGCATTTATGACCCATGTGGACCTCGAACACGTCATCAACAACACGTACCACGCCATCGAGGACGCGAAGGCGACGCGCGACCGGATCATCGATGACACGGCCTTCCTCGATGGGTGGATCGCCCTGCTGAGGGAGTGGCACACGCATCTCGAAGCGAAGGCCGCCCAGCCGGCGGGGTCGGCCGGCCCGCCTTCCACGACGCTGCCGCCGGCGCAGTGACGCCCCTTCGTCCACGAGTGGAGACCGCCCCATGCCCCCCGCACTCCCCGCCCTCCGCGGCGGCCTCGTCTTCCTCGACGCCGACCAGGGCCGCGTGCTGCGCGTCGTCCCGTTCCAGTACAACCCCGACACGCTCACCCGCACGCTCACGCCGCAGGGCGTCGGCGAGGAGCCGGGGGACCGGTTGGAGGCGATGCGGCTCAAGGGGCCGCCACGGGAGACGTTCAAGTTCGACGCCGAGTTCGATGCCGCCGATCAGCTCGATCCCCTGGGGCGCGGCTCCACCGAGCCGGGCCGGACCGGGCTCTTCGCGGCCCTGTCGGCGCTGGAGACCGCGGTCTACCCGGACAGCGCACAACTCCTCCACGAGGAGGCCCTGGCGTCGGCCGGAATGATCGAGATCGCGCCGGTGGAGGCGCCGCTGACCGTCCTGGTGCTGGGTGCCCGCCGCGTGGTGCCGGTGCGGATCCTCGAATTCACCGTCACGGAGGAGGCGTACGACGGTGAGCTCAACCCGGTTCGCGCCAAGGTGGGCCTGTCCGTGCGGACGCTCACCGTCGGCGACGTCGGATTCGCGCACAAGGCCGGGTCGCTGTACCTGCGCTACCACCAGAACAAGGAACGGTTCGCCGCCCTCGTCGGCGGCCAGAGCCCCGGTGCGGTCGGACTCGCCGCGATCTGAGTTCCGGAGAGAGGACCCGAGGAAGGCAAGGATGTTCGAGCCCACCAGCCGGTACCACGGCATCGCGACCGCGACCTGGACGTCGCCGGACGGGCGGACGGTCACCTACGTCCGGCGGCGCTTTCTGCCCCGGCCCGAGGAGCTCGCTCCGCTGGGCGAGCACGTCGTGGTGGCAGGCGACCGGCTGGACACGATCGCCGCCCGGCATTACGGCGACGCGGAACAGTCCTGGAGGATCGCCGACGCCCACCGGGTGCTGCGGCCCGAGGACCTCACCGGGACGCCCGGACGCCGCCTGAGGATCACCCTCCCCGCCGGTGTGCCCGTACTCCCGCCCGGGGCCGCTCCGTCATGACACGAAGCATGCAGCTGATGCTGCTCATCGGGGCCGTCCTCCCCTTGCCCGCGCCTCCCGTGCTGCTCGACGCCTTGCGGTCCGTACAGGTCACCAGCTCCAGTGGAGCGGCGAGCGGCTTCCAGCTGACCTTCGCCGTCGGGAAGCGGTCGCCGGTGACCCGGGTGCTGCTGCCCCTCGGTGCGCTCGACCCGAAGCGCCGGGTGGTCGTCGTCGCCGTGGTCGCCGGCCTGCCGCACGTCCTGATGGACGGTGTGATCACCCGCCAGGAGCTGAGCCCGGGCACGTCCCCCGGCACCTCCCTGCTCACGGTCACCGGCGAGGACCTCTCGCTCCTGATGGACCTGCGGCACACCGAGCGCTGCTACCCGGGCCTGCCGCACCACCTGCGGGCGATCGCGGTGTGTGCCCGCTACGCCGAGTACGGAATCGTTCCGGCCGCCGTGCCCCCGGTGATCAGCCAACTGCCGAACCCCGCCGTCGAGGTTCCCATCCAGTCCGGCACCGACCTCGCCTACCTGAAGTCGATGGCCGCGGAGGTGGGCTACGTCTTCTTCGTCGAACCGGGCCCCGCCCCGGGAGTCAGCATCGCCTACTGGGGGCCGGAGGTCCGCGCCGGAATCCTCCAGCCGGCGCTCACCGTCGACTCCGGTGCCGCCACCAACGTCGAGTCGCTCACCTTCGGCTACGACGGGCTGCGCCGGACCCAGTACACGATTCCGCTCACCGAGCCGAACACCAAGGTCACGTTCCGGGTGCCGGTCCCCGACGTCAGCCTGCTCCGGCCGCCCCTCGCCCTGCGCCCCGCCATCGCCATGCGCGAGGAGCCGGTGCCCGACCTGACCGGCCGTTCGGTGCCGGAGGCACTGCTGCTGGGGCTCAGCCGCACCTCCGTGTCCACCGACGTGGTCACCGGCAACGGCAGGCTCGACGTGCTGCGCTACGGCCATGTGCTCAGCGCCCGCCATCTCGTCGGCGTCCGCGGCGCCGGTCTCGCCTACGACGGTGTGTACTACGTGCGCAGCGTGACGCACGACATCAGGCGCGGCGAGTACAAGCAGAGCTTCACCCTCAGCAGGGACGGACTCGTATCGAACACGCCGGTGGTGATCCCGTGACGGCGCCCGCTCCCGCCACGAAGAAGTGGGGCGGCCTCTACCAGGGGGTCGTCGTGTCCAACGTGGACAGTACCCAGATGGGCCGGCTGCTGGTGCGCGTACCGGAAGTGCTCGGTGACGACCCCTGCATCTGGGCGTCGCCGCTCTCGCCGGTCGCGGGAACGGCCAGCGGCATGTACGTCGTGCCGCTGGTCAACTCCGGCGTATGGGTGCAGTTCCTCGGAGGCGATCCCAACCGGGCCGTGTGGGTCGGCTTCTGGAGGGGCGGCGCGGGAGAAGTGCCGCCGGCCGCGAAGACCACCTCGCCGGGCGTACCGCAGATCGTCCTCGCGACCCCCGGCCAGAACGCCCTCGTCATCAGTGACCAGAGCGCGCCGCTGGGCGGCATCACCCTGCAACTCCACGGCCCCGCAGGCCCCTTCATCAAAATCAATGAGAAGGGCATCGAATTGTCCTGCGGTCCCGGCCTGGCCAGCATCCAGCTCATGGGTACCCAGGTCATCGTCAACGGCGGCGCACTGATGGTGCAGTGAGGAGTACGGGATGACGGGGCTGCTGCTCCACTTCGGTGCCACGATGACGTGCGCGCATCCGCCGGGCCTGGCGAACCTTCCGGCACCCGGCCAGCAGCGGGTGCTGGTAAGCGCGCAACCGGTCGCCACCACCGCGGACACCTTCCTCGTCGCGGGCTGCACACTCGTCGGTCCGGGAACCGCGCCCTGCGTCAGCATCAAGTGGACGAACCCCTCCACCCGGGTGTGGGTCAACCAGCTGCCGGTCCTGCTGCAGCCCTCCCCGCCACCCTCACCCGGGGCAGGGCTCAGCACGTCGACGCCGCCCGCTCCGCCCATGGTGCAGGCCGCCCAGACGCGGGTGTGGGGGATGTGAGCGCGATGCACATCGACTTCCCGTACCGCGTCGACGAGCGCGGGCGCACCGCGGCCACCGACCACGGCGGGCACGTACGGAACCTGATCGAGCAGGTCCTGTTCACCACACCGGGCGAGCGCGTGAACCGGCCGGACTTCGGCTGCGGACTGCTTGACCTGGTCTTCGGGCCGGCCGGTCCGGAAGTGGCCGCCACCATCGACATGACCGCTCAGGCGGCCCTGCAGCGCTGGCTCGGGGACCTGCTGACCGTCGAGGCTCTCGAGGTGACGGTCGAGGAGTCCGCGCTGAGCGTCTTCCTCGCCTACCGGCTCACCGCCACGGATGAGCGGCACAGTGTCCGCATCGACGGAGGGGCCGCAGGATGACCGGACCCGTGCCCGGAACCGGACCACGAGCGCTGACCTGCGAAATCGATCGGCGGCGGGCCGCGGTGCGCGACCACGGCCTGGCGGGCATCGAGGCCGTATCGGTCGGCCCCGACCGGCGCACCCTGACGGTCACCTTCTTCGGGACGCTCCCCGCCGCACTGGACCGGCACAGCTTCCGCGTCGAGGGAGGCCGACGGGTCACCGGCATTCAGGTCACCGCCGTCACCCACGCCGGGCCGGACGAAGACGAACAGCCCTGCGCGCGGTTGTCGCTCGACCGGTGCGGAGACGAGTCCGTCTACCGGCTCTACGGGCTGGGCAGCGGCTTCGACACCCGCTTCGCGTCCCGGGAATTCACCTTCCGCAGCCACCCCGGCGGCCTGGACTGCCTCCCCGAGACGGATGACCGCACAGAGCCGCAGCCCGCACCGGCACCGGCCATCGACTACTTGGCCAAGGACTACGCGAGCTTCCGGCGCCTGCTGCTCGACCGGTTCTCCCTGACGATGCCGGAGTGGACCGAGCGGCACGTGCCCGACCTCGGCATCACCCTGGTCGAACTCCTGGCCCACGTCGGGGACCGGCTGAGCTATCAGCAGGACGCCGTGGCCACCGAGGCCTACCTCGACACCGCCCGGCTGCGCACGTCGGTCCGCCGCCATGCGCGCTTGGTCGACTACCCCATGCACGACGGCTGCGCGGCCCGCACGTTCGTCTGCGTGGAAACCGAGAAACAGATCACCCTGCCGGGCGAGGACCTCGCCTTCTCCTTGCTCCCGCCCGATCGGTTCCCGGGCGACACCGGGCCGGTCGTCGCGGCCCGGGAGCTCCATGCCGCCGGCCACCCCGTCTTTCAGCCGGTGCTGCGCCGGGACGTCGTCCTCCACCCCGCCCACAACCGGATCAGCCTGTGGACCTGGCAGGACCGCGAGTGCTGTCTGCCGGCCGGAACGACCGAGGCCACCCTGCGCGACTGCACCGGCGAAGGACAGCCGCACCGCGTCCTGCGGCTGACCCCCGGCGACGTCATCGTCTTCGAGGAAGTGCTCGGCGCGCACACCGGATCCGCGGCGGACGCCGACCCCTCGCACCGGCAGGCCGTCCGGCTGACCCGCGTCACCCCGGGCGTCGACGCGCTGTCCGACACGCCGGTTCTGGACATCGCCTGGGCCACCGAGGACGCCCTGACCTTCCCGTTCTGCGTCACCACCGGAGAGGACCAAGAGGTCGGCGTCGCCCGTGGCAACACCGTTCTGGTCGAGCACGGCCTGAGGAACACCTGGGACGGACGCGGCGCGGAGGTCCTGACCCCGGCCGCCGGGAAGGAGGACCGCCCCGCCGCACCGCCCTCCGCAGTCGCCGGGCTGCGGGGTGCTCCCGTGACCCGGTCCGCGCCCTACCCCCGGCCCGCCCACATCGCCACGGCGCAGGCCCGGCAGCTGGCACGCCTACCGGACGAGGCCCGGAACCGGCTTCACGAGCTCAGGAGCTCCGGGGCTCCGCTCCAGGACGCGGACCGGGCGTTCCTGCGGACGTTGTTCGGGGCCCGGGTACTGGACCGGGTCCAGCTGGACCGGGACCCCGGCCAGGCCCTCACCACCTTGCTGACCCGTTTCGACGAATTCCTGGCGGCCAGGATCCGGCGCGTCGCGATCCTGGCACGGCAGGCCCGCTCGGGGTATGTGCTCCAGCAGGCGGACACCGGCTGGGAGCTGAACCAGACCTGGGGCGACGACGCGTGGCCGGGGCTCGCCCCCGACAATCCCGCCCTGCACGGCCCGGCGCGCGACGCGCTGCGCCCCGATCCGCGTGAGGCACTGCCCGACGTCCGTGTATGGGCGGCCGGCACCGACCGGGACCGCGACTCCTGGGCCCCGCGCCGTGACCTGCTGTCGAGCGGCCCGCGCGACCGCCATCTGGTCGGGGAGAGTGACGACGACGGTGTGCTCGGCCTCCGGTTCGGCTCCGGTGCCGCCGGCGCCCGCCCGCCCCGCGGCAGCGAGCTGATGGCCGAGTACCGGATCGGCAACGGCAGGGCGGGCAACGTCGGCCGTGAGGCCATTCGCCTGATCTCCTCCGGCTCGACCGGACTGGGGGCGGTCACCCGGGTCCGGAACCCGCTGCCCGCCGTCGGCGGCACCGATCCCGAACCGGTGGCCGAGGTCCGGCTCGCCGCACCCCGTGAAGCCTTCCGGCGACTGCTGCGCGCCGTCACCGCCGAGGACTACGCCGCGCTGGCCGGCCGCCACCCCGGCGTACAGCGCGTCGCCGCGGCCCTGAGGTGGACGGGCGGTTGGTACGAGGCGGACATCGCCCTCGACGCCCTGGGCAGTTCCGACGTACCGCGGCAGCTGCTGGAGGAGGTCCGGCAGGATCTGCACCGCGTCCGCCGCATCGGGCACGACGTGGTCACCGGCCCGGCCGTCCACGTCCCCCTCGACGTCGCTCTGGCCGTCGCGGTCGAGCCGGGCCATGTCGCCGAGCACGTACGCCGGGACGTCCTGCGTGTACTGCGGCCCGGCCCCGCGCCCTGCGGCGGCCTGGGCCTCTTCGACCCGGATGTGCTCACGTTCGGCACCCCGGTGCGGGTGAGCCACCTCATCGCCGCCGCCGCGGCGGTGCCCGGTGTCCGGCACGTCGAGGTGACGCGGCTGCGCCGGCTCCACGGCGCGGGCGCGCCCGGAGCCGCGGCAGCCGAGGAGGTCCCGGCCTCGGGCGTGCTGCGGCTGCGACCCCTGGAGATCGCGCGGCTCGACGACGACCCGTCCCGCCCCGACAACGGGCGGCTGAACCTGACTTTGCGAGGAGGACGATGAGCGGTCCACTCGACCGTTGCGGCTGCTGCACCGGGGTCCGGGTCTCCACCCCCGTCGACGTCTGGAACCGCCCCGGCCTGCCGGCGCTGAACCGCCGGATCGGCACACACGGGCAGTTCCTGGAGTCGATGCTGGCCCGGCTGTCCGGCACCGACCGTCCCGAACTGTCCCGGCTGACGACCCGTGAGCCGGACGACCCCTCGATCGCCCTGCTCGACGGCTGGGCCATGATCGCGGATGTCCTGACCTTCTATCAGGAACGCATCGCCGACGAGGGCTATCTGCGCACCGCCACCGAGCAGGACTCGCTGACCCGGCTCGGCCGGCTGGTGGGCCACCGGCCCCGGCCCGCCCTCGCCGCCGCCGCTCACCTCGCCTACACCCTCGATCCCGAGGCCGGCTCCACGATCCCGGCGGGTTCCCAGGTCAAGAGCGCCCCACTGCCCGGCGCCCTCCCGCAGACCTTCGAGACCTCCGAGGATCTCGTCGCACGGGCCGAGTGGAATCGGCTCCCCGTCCGCCTGACCGGCCCGCCGTCCATCACACCGGATCGGGCGAGAGCGATGCAGGATCTCGAACTGGCCGGAATCCACCCGTCGATCCGGGCGGGGGATCGCCTGCTGTTCCTGTTCTCGGTCCCCGGACAGCGCGTCGTCCGCACCGTCCGCGAGACCCGTCCCGATGCGCGGAACGACCGCACCGCGGTGATCTTCGAATCCCCGTCACCGGCGCAGCTGTACGGAGAGGCCGTGGCGCGTCTGCGGACCGCCGTGGACTTCGCGGCGCGTCGCCCACCGGCCGGGACAGTGGCCAAGGAGATCAAGGCGCAGGTGCTGCTTCCTCTCCTGGAACAGGGCATGCGTCCCCAGCCCAACCGGTTCTTCGACGAGCTCGCGGGTCCCGTGCGACGGCTCACCGAGCACCTGGCCGTCGCCCGCGTCACCGGTGACACGGCCGTCGAGGCATGGCTGGAGCCCGTCGTCGAGCAGGCCGGGGTGTTGTCGGCCGCGGCCGCCGCCGCTGCCGACTCCCCGGAGCTGGTGGACCTGCGCAGGTCTGCCGACGAGCACGTCGGCAACGGGGCCGCCGGCACCGGTCAGGGCGCGTCCGCGCTGGTGGGCCTCACGCCCGCACTGGCCGCGCTCGACCGGCCGCCGTCCCGCCCGCCCACGGGGCCCCACGATGTTCCCACCTCCGTCGCCGACCTCTACTCCGAGGCTTCCGACACGCTTCCTCGCCTGCTCGCCGCGGCCCGCCCCCAGCTGGCCGGGCAGCTCTACCGCGCCATGGACACGGTCTCCGTGGCCGCGCCCGACGAACTCGTCGAGGTGCAGTGGCTCCGGGTCAAGGCCACCCCCTGTGGCGCCACTATCGAAGAGACCGAAGGGGAGGGAAGACCTCTGATCGAGGTCGACGCGCCGAGCGACGATCAACCCGCCCTGGAGGGCCGCCAGCTCACCCTCGACGCCGTCTACGACGCGATCCTTCCCAGGAGCTGGGTCGTGGTGCAGCGAGGCAGCGGTACACCGCTGGTGCGCCAGGTGATGGAGGTGACGCAGCGCGCCGAGGTCGGCCGGAGGGTGGCGGTGAAGGTGACGCGACTCCAGCTTTCCCGTCGCCTGCCCAGCGACTATGCCAAAGCCGATGTGCGTCGCGAGATCACCGTCTGGGCCGCCGGTGAACCGCTTCCGGTGGCCGAACGCCCTCTGCCGGACGAGGTGGAAGGCCGGGAGATCACCCTGGACGGTGCCTACGAGGGGCTGCGACCCGGCCGGTGGCTGATCGTCTCCGGAGAGCGCACCGACGTTCCGTACATCGCCGGCGTACGCGGCACGGAGCTGGTCATGCTCGGCGGCGTGCGCCAGAACCACGATCCGCTGCGCCCCGGCGACCGCGTGCGGACCACACTCCTCCTGACCACCGGGCTCGCCTACCGCTACCGGCGCGACACCGTCGTCGTCCGCGGCAACGTCACCCCCTCCACCGCGGGCGAGACGCGCGACGAGGTACTGGGCAGCGGCGACGCGGGACAGGCCGGACAGACCTTCCCGCTCCGCCAGAGCCCCCTCACCTGGCTCCCCGCCCCGACCCCCGACGGCGCGGCCGACACTCTGACCCTGCGGGTCGGCGACACGGCCTGGCCGCAGACGGAGGATCTCACCGACCTGGGTCCGGCCGATCCCGGATACCGTCTGCGGACCGGTGCCGACGGCAAGGCCGCCGTGGAGTTCGGCGACGGGCGACACGGCTCCCGGCTGCCCACCGGGACGGAGAACGTCACCGCCCGGTACCGCATCGGATCGGGCAGGGCCGGCAACGTGCCCGCGGGGCAGGTCAACCATGTGGTCAGCAGACCGTTCGGGGTCAGCGCCGTCACCAACCCGTTGCCCGCGACCGGCGGGACCGACGCGGACGGCGTCGAGAGCACCCGCTTCCGTGTCCCCCTGCGCCTGCGGGCACTGGACAGGCTGGTCTCCCTCCGTGACTACGAGGACTTCGCGCGGGCCTTCACGGGCATCGGCAAAGCCATCGCACAGCATGTCGTCGACGGGGGCCGCCGGATCGTCCTCGTCACGGTCGCCGCCGTCGACGACGCCCCGATGGCCCCGGCCTCACCCCTCCTGGCAGCCCTGGAGGCCGCGCTGACCCGGTACGGGGACCCCCAACTGCCGGTGCGCGTGGCCATACGGGACCGGGTCCTGCTCGTCCTGTCGGCCGGTGTGCGGGTACTGCCCGACCGTACGTGGGACACGGTCGGGCCCGCGGTCCGCTCGGCCCTTCACGACGCCCTGGGTTTCGCGCGTGCCGGACTCGCCGAGCCCGTCCTTCTGAGCGGCGCCATCTCCGCCGCACAGTCGGTGGCCGGGGTCGACTACGTCGACGTCGACCTCTTCACGGGCATCCCGGACGACATCGACACCATGGGCCTGAAACAGCTCGCCGATCAGCTCACCGCCGCCGCGCCCTGCGTCCCCGCCCGGCCCGCCGAGTGCCGGGAGACGCGCCACAAAGTGGTCGTCGGCGACACGCTCACCTCGGTCGCCGAACGGAACGGGCTCACGCTCGACGAACTCCTCCGGCTCAACCCCGACATCGCCCCCGCCGTGATCGACACCGAGCTGGTGAATTCGGTATCCGAACTGGTCGTACGGCGAGCACTGCGCCCCGCCCAGCTCGCCGTGCTGGACCCGGCGGCTCCCGAGACCCTCGTACTGCGGAGGATCCCATGACCCCGGACCAGCTGTACGAACTGCTGCCCGCCGTCCACCGGCGGCGGGACGAGGAAACCGGCAGGCGGCTGTACGCACTGCTCTCCGTCATCGCCGAACAGGCCGATCTCGTCGAAGCCGACATCGAGCGGCTCTACGCCGACTGGTTCATCGAGACCTGCGGCGACTGGGTCGTTCCCTATCTCGGAGACCTCGTCGGTCATCGTGTGCTGCCCAGGGCGGCCGCGCCCGGGGAGGGCGGGGCCGTGGCCCAGCGGTGGCTCGCCGCGGCCGTGCCCCGCCGGGAGGTGGCCGACACCGTCGCCAACCGCCGCCGCAAGGGCACCCTCGCCCTGCTCGAGGACCTCGCGGCCGATGTGGCCGGATGGCCCGCCCGCGCCGTGGAGTACCGCGCGTTCCTCTCCCTCACCCAACCGGTCCGCCGGTACCCGGCCGACGACCACGGCGCCCGCCGACGCCTGCGCCGGGGCCGGCTGCCCGACCTGCGCCGAGTCGACGCCCTCGACCGGGTCGCCGGACCGTTCGACGAACTGGCCCGCACCGTGGAAGTGCCGCGCACCGGTGCCGCGCACCGCTCCGGCCGTTACGGCATCCCCGGCCTGGGCCTGCAGGTCTGGCGGCTAAGCGCCCATTCGGTGACCCATGCCCCGGCCTACTGCGTCGACAGGGCGCCCTCCCGCTACACCTTCAGCATGCTGGGCAACGACACGCAGCTGTTCACCAAGCCGGTGCCGGAGCCGGCCCCCTGCCACACCGCGGACGAGATGAACGTCCCGGCACCGATCAGGCGGCGGGCCCTGAGCGAACGCCTCGCCGACTACTACGGGCCGGGCAAGAGTGTGTGCGTGTGGACCGGGCCCCACGGCGCGCCGGTGCCGCTCGACCGGATCGTGGTGGCCGACCTCACGGAATGGAACTACCGGCCGCGCGCCGGGCAGGTGGCCCTCGACCCGGTCCTCGGCCGCATCGCCTTTCCGGCCCGTGACGCGCCCGACACCGACGTCCTAGTGACCTACCACTACGGCTCTGCCGGCGAACTCGGCGGAGGTGAGTACCCCCGCCCCGACGTCGCGGCCGCCGATGGGCGAGCCGTGGTGTACCGAGTGGGCCCCGGAGAGGAGCACGCCCGCATCACCGATGCTCTCGAACGATGGCGCACCGACAAGGAGCCGCGCCCGGCGCGGCCCGGGTCCGCGCAGTCCGAAGCCGTTCCCGACCCCGCGGCAGTGGGGAAGTGGAAGTCAGGGGCGACGCCGTCTTCCGAGACGACGGCATTCTCCGGGGCGGCCGTTCCGGCCGAGGCAGTCGTCGAGATCACCGGGAACGACGCCTACCAGGACATCATCGACATCCGTCTGGACAGGGGGGACGTCCTGGCCGTACGAGCGGCCGACGGCGCCCGCCCGGTGCTCCGCCTGCTCGACTGGTCCGGCAACCGCCCCGACGCCCTGCGGATCACCGGCACCGGAGAGGGCGCGGGGCCGCTGCCGAGGATCGTCCTCGACGGCCTCCTGGTCACCGGACGCAGCGTCCAGGTGCGGGGAGCGGTGGCCGAAGTCGTCGTCCGGCACTGCACGTTGGTGCCCGGCTGGGATGTCGGCGAGCGATGCCGCCCGCAGCATCCCGAGGAGGCGAGCCTGGAGCTGATCGACACCCCGGCGTGCGTACGGGTCGAGCACAGCATCCTCGGGACCATCGTCGTCAACCAGGACGAGGCGGCGACCGAGCCCAACCACGTCTGTCTCGCCGACTCCGTGCTGGACGCCACCGACCGGTCGTCGGCGGCCTTGACCGGCCCGGAGGGCCGTCAGGCCCATGTGGTGCTCTCCGCGCAGCGCACGACCGTGATCGGGGTGCTGCGCCCCCGCGCCGTGGGGCTGCTGGAGAACTGCCTCCTCGACGGGGAGGTCCACGTGGCGCGTCGCACCAAGGGGTGCGTCCGCTTCTGCTGGCTGCCGCCGGTCTCCCGGACACCACCCCGGTTCCACTGCGAGCCCGAGCATTCCGGCGATCCCGGGCGCGTCGCCCTGAGATTCACCAGTACCCGCTACGGCACTCCCGGATACGCCCAACTCCACGACAACTGTGCCGAGGAGGTCCGCCGGGGCGCGGCGGACGGTTCGGAACCGGGTGCCCTTCATGACCTCTTCGTGCCGCTGCGGGAGGAAAACCTGCGAGCCCGCCTCGCCGAGTACACACCCGCCGGCTGTGACAGCGGCCTCTTCTTCGTCACGTGAGCCTGCGATCGCGGACCGCGCGCAGGCGATCTCCCTCCACCCAGTCAGGCTCCCTCCACCAGTCAGGAAGCGCACCACCATGCAAGGCGACTTCTCACGGGTCACATTCGACCCGGCCCAGCGGTTCTCGGCCGTCCTGTCCCAGCAGGGGCGGGTGCAGCTCGACTCCGAGATGAATGAGCAGACGGCGATCCTGCTGCACTACCTGCGTTCGCTGACCACCGATGTCCTCGGTCCGGCCGCGTGCCCGGTCGGGCCCGGCGAGGACGGCGGGTTCAAGGTCGCCTTCGCCGACGGGACGCTGACCGTGACGTCCGGCCACATGTACGTCAAGGGAATCCTGTGTGAGTCCGACGGCGCGGAGTACTGGACCCAGCCCGACGGATATCTCGAACAGGCGCGGGACAAGGACAGGGAGCTGCCCCCCGGCCCGTTCATGGTGTACCTGCGCGTCTGGGAACGACTGGTGACGGCCAACGAGGCGCCGGCGATCCGCGAGGTCGCCCTCGGTCTGCACGGGCCGGACACGACGGCGCGCACCCGTGTTGTCTGGCAGCTCGACTGGACGGCTCTCGGCCCCGAGCCCCTGATCCCCGACGCCAACACCGCTCCGGAATTCCTGAAGAAGCGGATCAAGGAGCGGTTCGGCTCTCGCGGGCAGCTCGCGGCCCGCACTCGGCGCCCGGAGGGTGAGACCGATCCCTGCGACCTGCCGCCCGATGCCGGCTACCGGGGCCCGGAGAACCAGCTCTACCGCGTGGAGGTGCACTGCGGCGGCACGGCCGGAAAAGCGACGTTCAAGTGGTCGCGGGAGAACGCCTCGGTGGTCCTCCCCATCAGGTCGATCGCCGGCCCCACGGTCGAGCTGGATACGCTCGGCCGGGACGACGAACTCGGTCTCGAGGCCGGCGATGTCGTGGAGATCGTCGACGACGCCTCCGTCTGCCGGGCCGCTCTGGACGTCATCCCCGATACCTGTGCCAGGCTGTACCGGATCGCGGAGATCGACCATGTCGCCCGGCGGGTGGTCCTCGACGCCGACCCGGCGGAGGACCCGCACCAGCCGAACGTCGGCACGGTCCACGAGCGTCACCCGCTGGTACGTCGATGGGACCACCAGCCCCCGGAGCGGGCCGAAGCCGCCGAGGGACCCCCCGCGGCACCCGCCGACGGCGCTCTGCCGGTCGAAGAGGGCAAGTGGCTTCCGCTGGAGGATGGCATCCACGTGTGGTTCGAACCTTCCGCCGATACCGGCAGCCCGAGCTTCTACCGCGCGGGTGACTACTGGCTGATCCCCACCCGCGTCGTCACCGGGGACGTCATGTGGCCCACCGACGCTCGGGGAGAAGCCCAGCGCAGACCGCCGCACGGCATCGACTACCACTACGCGCCCCTCGCGAACGTCGAGCCGTCGGGGAGCGGGCAACGAGATGTGCGGGACCTGCGCATGCTGTTCGACCGGCTGGGGAGACCACGGCAGGAGCCGTGACGGTCTCCCGGCCTCGCCTCCGCATGCCCTGGCGTCACCCATGCGGAGCGGACCCCGGTGGCGGTCATTTGACTTCCGGCTTACGTTCGGCAGGAACCAGCGGTTTCTTCGAATCCGCCGCGCGTATGGGAGAGGCATTGCTGTGAGCGAGGAGAGCATCTGGGGTTACCCCCCGAGCGCGGGGTATCAGAAGGGGATCGACCTCATCGGCTACAAGGTCGAGGCCACCGATGGCAGCATCGGCAAGATCGACAAGCACTCCGACGAGGTCGGTGCCTCCTACCTCGTCGTCGACACCGGAGTCTGGATCTTCGGTAAGCACGTGCTGCTCCCGGCCGGGACCATCGAGCGCATCGACACGGCCGAGAAGAAGGTCTACGTCAGCCGGACCAAGGACCAGGTCAAGGACGCCCCCGAGTTCGACGAGGGCAAGCACGCCGGCGAGCCCAGCTACCTTGACCAGTTCGCCCGCTACTACAACCAGCCGCATATGTAGCTCCGGCGACGGTAAGGGGCGTATGTTCGTGAGAATCCCCCATTCGGGGGCATGTTCCTTTCTGTAGGTGAATGCGGCACGGCCGGGCCTGCTCCGATGTGTGATGCGGCACCGGGGTCAGGGGGGCGGCAGTGGCTCGATATGTACCCCAAATCCTCACACCGGCCGGATTCGGCCAGGGCAATACGACAAGATCTCGCCATGAGTTCTAGTGGATACGCCTCTTCCCCGCTTCGTGATCCTCATTGAGGATCGTGGGGCATCCGGAAGCGCTTCGTCCGCTTCATCGCCTCTGCACTCAAATGAGGACTCATGTCGGCCCCATTCGACTCCCACGCCGCTCCCTTCAGATGCAGATTCGGATTCGGGATCGGCTCCGGATTCGGCTCCGGATCCGGTGAAGGTCCTGCCCTCCGTGCGCCCCGAGGGCGAGGCGCCTCGAGCGATGTCGTCTCGCGGTACGCCCGACGGTAGCCATGTCGAACAGCGGATGGGGGAGCACTGGCCCCTCGAGGTTCCGGATCGGCCGGCCAAACAGAACATCCGCGCGCCCGTTCCCGGAGGAACCGGCACCGATCCCGGCTGCGCACACCGGACAGCCGGAGGCCGTCGAACCGCCCTTGTCGGACCACGAGATAGGTCTCATCAGGGCCTCCCTGTCGGTCGTCGAGCCCCTCGCGGGGGAGATAACGGTCTACTTCTACGCGATCCTCTTCGCCCGCTACCCCCAGGTCCGTCCGATGTTCCCGCAAGGGATGGACCCCCAGCGCGATCGCCTCCTGCGCGCGCTGTTGCGCATCGTGGATCTGGTCGACGACCCCGACAGTCTCGTCCGCTTCTGCGGACACCTCGGCCGCGATCACCGCAAGTTCGGCACGCTCGCCGCGCACTTCCCGCCCGTGGGTGAATGCCTCCTCGCCGCTCTGGCCCGGTACGCCGGCCCCGCGTGGACCCCGGACATCGCCGCCGCCTGGGCGAAGGCGTACGGCGTGGTCGCCCAAGTCATGATCAGTGCGGCCGAGCAGGACGAGGCGGTACGGCCCGCCGTGTGGCCCGCCACGGTCGTGCACCGTGTCTCGCGCGGCAACGGTATCGCCGAGGTCACCGTGCGCCCCCATATGGCCTATGAGTACGCCGCAGGCCAGTACGTGAGCATCGAAACCCCTTGGTGGCCGAAGCGGTGGCGCTACTACTCCGCCGCCAACGCGCCTCGCCAGGACGGCACGCTCACCTTTCACGTGCGTGCGGTGGCCGGCGGCTCGGTCAGCGAGGCACTGGTGCACCGGGCGGCGGTGGGCGACGTACTCCGGCTGGGGCCGCCCATGGGCGAGATGGTCCTGGACGCGGCCGACCACCACAGCGAACTGCTCTTCGTGGCCGGCGGCACCGGTCTCGCCCCGATCCGCGCACTCATCGAAGAGGTCGCCCGCCGAGGGGGACGCCATCAAGTGCATCTGTTTCTCGGCGCCCGGACCGGAGCCGAGCTGTACGGGGTCGACGACATGCTCCGGATGGCCCAACGGCACCACTGGCTGACCATCAGGGGCGCGGTCTCCCACGAATACATCCCGGGAATCCGTGGATCCCTGCCGGAAGTACTGGCCGAATACGGGCCGTGGTACGAGCATGACGTCTTTCTGAGCGGTCCGGCTCAGATGATCGTCTCCGCCAAGGAGACGCTCACCCTCAGCGGCACCCGGCCCGACCGCATCCATCACGACCCTTTCGAGACCCCCGTTCTGTCCGCTCCCTGAGCCGCACCCCCTATCCGCCCTGCCTTGCCGGGAGAACCCCTCGTGACCTCGCCTCCGCCGTCCTACGGATCAGCAGGTGAACACCAGCTGCAGCAGCACCTGGGCACCGCAGACCGCGCCGCCCGGTTCTACGATCGACAGGTGCGCCCCCACCTCACACCCGAGATGCGGGACTTCATCGGCCGCCAGGCAATGGTCTTCCTGGCCACCGCGGATTCCCACGGGGAGTGCGATGCCAGCTTCCGGGCCGGGCCGCCGGGATTCGTCCACGTGATCGACGACCGCACGCTCGCCTACCCCGAATTCCGCGGGAACGGTGTGCTCGCCAGCGCCGGCAACATGATCGAGAATCCTCATCTCGGCATGCTCTTCGTGGACTTCACCCACGATCATGTGGGCCTGCACGTCAACGGCGTGGCGCATGTCTACCGCGACGCGGACCTGCGCAGCATCCATCCCGGCCTGCCCACGGACATCGCGCCCGGACGCAGTCCGGAGATCTGGGTCCACCTCACCGTCGAGGAGGCCTACATCCACTGCTCCAAGTACATACCCCACCTGATACCGGCCCCCCGCCCCACCGGCCACGACGCGGCCCGCCCCAAGGACGCGAACTATTTCACCCAGCCCCGTACGACACACTGACCGGGGCTCGCGCCCCCGGAGGAGGCCCGGCACGGGGTTCCCGCCCCCGGGTTCGCGACGGCTCCGCCCCCGCGCAGATGTTTTCGGAGACGTGCTCTTCGGGCGTCTCCTTCTGCCACCCTTTGGTGCTCATGAAGTTCATGGGTTCCGCGAACGGGCGCAACGCCGTACGGCGTCCACTACGTTTGGTATCGGTTGTCCTCGGCGTCCTGTTTGCCGTGGCCGCGTGCGGCGGCGGACATCCGGCCGGCGGTGGTAGGGCAGCCGATCCGAAGGCGCCACCCGAGTCCTTCCCGCAGGATCCCAGCACGACGTTTCAGGGTGATTGGCCTTCCCCGGGCGCCGAGCGCGATCCCGCTGATGTCGTGGCATTGGGCGCACACCTCGCCTATGCGTACGACCGGGACGACGTCGGCATCACCGCTTTCCGGCTGGACAACGGTGACATCGCCTGGCACACGTCCCTCCCGGAGGGCGGCTCCGTCGCACAGGCACCCCGCCTCACGGGCAACACGGTGATCGGTGCCTTCGCCACAACGGAAACCGGCGCGGGAACGTACGCCGACCGGCACGGCGTCAGCGTTGTCGCCATGGAGGCCGGCACCGGCAAGACCCTCTGGACGCGTGAGATCGCCACTGACAGCGTCTCCGACAACGAGGCGGGCGCCGCCGTGCCCCATGTGGTCGGTGCCGACGCCCGGCACGTACTCGTCGCCTCGTACGAGCAGGGCTATTCGGACACGCCTCCGCTGTCCGCCCTGCTCGACACCCGCACAGGCCGGGTCATCTGGACCGACGCCGACTTCAAGGGAGTGGACCTGGAGGAATCGGTGGCCGTCGGTGTGCGCCATGACGGCGACTTCGTGGGCAAGTCGACCTCTGACGGTGGGCAGCAGTGGAAGCGGGACCTTCGACTCGGCGAGGCCACGGCGTCGGATCCCGGCCCCGGGCTGACCTTTGCCGACGGGACCGCCGCGGGCGGAACCCTGCTCATCGACGCCGCGACCGGCGCGACCCGCCTGGACTCGGATGACACGTCGCTGCTCGATTGCCACTACGACGGGTGGAACACGACGATCTGCGCTGGAGCCGACGGATCCGGCCACGCTGCCGTATGGGCAGTGGACGTCCGCACCTCGGACGTCGTGTGGCGTCTGCCCGACGCATCGACGAACCGTGTCGCACCCGAGATCACCTCGGCATGGCACGGGGTCGTCTACGCCCAGGCCGATCAGGCCATGACCCTTGACACCCGTACAGGCAGAGACCTTCGCACGGACATCGGCCCCGTCTCGCCCACCATGGTCAACGATGGCTACGGCCTGGTCTACGACGACTCGGCCCGAGCGATCGATGTCTACCGTGCCGTGGATGCGTCTGCCTTCGGCTGAGGGGAATGCCCGCGATCCGCCGACAACGCTCACGGAATCGCGATCGGTGCCCCTCTCCTGGCGGCAGGAGAGGGGCGCGAGATCACTTCTTCCGGCGCTTGCGGGGCGCGGGCACGGTCGGTGCCTCGGTTTCGCGGGCGGCGGCGAAGAAGGGCGCCATTACGTCCTCGTACTGCTTCAGAGACTCGGGCCCCATGTCGACTTCGAGCCACTTGGGCACCTGGATTTCCTTGATCTCCGTCACCGGGGAACCATCCTCGTCCACGTCCCCCGTCAGGTCCTCCATTTCCTCGGTCACTGTCACAGCGAACTTGACCGTGGTCAGATTATCGGTCACCTCGGGGGCGAGGTCGTCGAAGTCGATTCGCTGGACGAAAATCGGCGTCGTGATCGTCTGACCACCGACCTCGATCGTCTTTACCCCTTCTTCCACGCCCGGCTGACCCTTGTGGGATTCGTCTACCTCAATGAATTTGGTGCCCATGGATGGCGCCCCTCCTTTTTGTTGGTACGTGCGTAAAGTCTAGAGCAGCAGGGGCTGTTGACGCCAATTCAGAGGAGTGCTGTGCCACCCTCGTTGGGGGTGTCACCTGCCGTCGAGCAGCAGGGGTGAAAACCGGGTGGATGGGGACGGAAAGGGAATCCCGAAATTCATCGGCGGGTTGACTGGTTGCCCTTTCCGTCGCCTGGACGGGCTGAAGATGGCTGAGCCAAGCCCAAATCCAGCCCGTCCGGCGATTGAGGACGCGCCCGCAGGGCGCTCGCCCGCCGCAGGCGACAAAGCGGCACAGGCGGCCCGCAGCCGAAGAGGCGCCGGACACCGCCCAGGAGCGCGGTGAAACCGGTTGAGGTCGGAGCCGGTGGAGATCATCTGACCTGCCGCCCAGCCCCAGGAGGGGTCCATTTCCGTGACGTCGCGCAGAGGCGCGCCTGCTGAGTCCCTGTCGTATGAGTCCCCGTCGAGCCCTTGGGATGGGGCTCTCGGATGGTCACGTCACCGGGGGCGGGGAAGTAGGTGTGGCGCAGCCCGGGTCGGGAAGCCCGCTGGTGTGCTGCAGGAGCTGACGGGCGGTGATATGGCGCCCGTCGATCCCCTCCCCGCGTACGAGGCCCGGCAGATAGGTGTCGACCGGGGCGTCGAGGCCCCGCCCGGAAGAACGAAACCTTTGCCATGCCTGCTCACGCACGAGCCAACTCCTATGGATGCGTGGGGAAACCAGCGGTATACGCCGGGCCCAGCATGTCCGGATGCGGCCGCCCGGAGCGATCCTGCCACCCGCCCGCTCCAGGTGGGGCTATCCCCCGGTGCGCTCAACCGACGGGAACGGGCGGAGACGCCCATGGCCGCGGTGACGGCGTAAGGCAACCGCGCGGCAGAAAAGGTGAGTTGAACACGAAACCGTCTCGGCCGGGTACATGGCGACAATGCCTCCCGGAACCGCTCGACGGGTTCAATGGCCTTCCCGATGACAAGGGAAACCAGCTTCCGGGCTGAACCCGCCTCTGATCACCCGCGCGGGACGACCGTTCTGCTTACACCGGCCATGGGCGAAGAACAACAGGTTCTCAGCATCTGAGAACACTTCGCTCCGAAGATCACCTGTGCTTATGATCAGGACCCGCTCACCAGCGGATACGCACCATGCAAGCCGATGGGCCCGGCCCGTCGGATACCGCATGCCCGAGGTATGAGCGCAGACCACGTGCTCGCGCCTGGGGTATGGGCACGGACCATGCGCCGCATTTCGGCTTTCTGTGTCGGCATACCCTGCCGCTTCAAGTGATCAATGTGTGACGCTGAGCGTCCGCCACCCCATCTGATCCCCATCCCGTACGGTCGGGAATTTCACCGTACGGAGTCGTACTCGCTGGGCGGATACCCACTGTCGCGCCCGCTGGGCGGGCTCGGTATTCAGATTCCTCGGGCAGCTCGTCCTGCCTGGAGCGGCGCCAAGAAGAGAAATACAGACTGATGACTCAGACCGCAGAAACACCCGTCCCCTCGCACTCCTCAGCCACCATGACGGGGGCTCAGTCCCTCGTCCGTTCTCTTGAAGAAGTGGGTGTCGATACGGCGTTCGGCATCCCAGGAGGGGCGATCACCCCGGCGTACGACGCCCTCATGGACTCGACCAAGGTGCGTCACATTCTGGCGCGGCACGAACAGGGTGCGGGCCACGCCGCGACCGGGTACGCCCAGTCCACCGGGAAGGTCGGGGTCTGCATGGCGACGAGCGGTCCGGGAGCGACCAATCTGGTCACTCCGATTGCCGACGCCTATATGGACTCGGTTCCCATCGTGGCCATCACCGGGCAGGTGGCGAGTTCGCTGATCGGCACGGATGCCTTCCAGGAAGCCGATATCTGCGGCATCACCATGCCCATCACCAAACACAGCTTCCTGGTCACGGACCCGGACGACATTCCCCGCGCGATCTCCGAGGCCTTCCACATCGCCTCCACCGGTCGACCCGGGCCCGTCCTGGTCGACATCACCAAGGACGCGCTGCAAAAGGACACGGTCTTCCGCTGGCCGACGGACCACCGACTGCCCGGCTACCGGCCCGTCACCAAGCCGAATGGCAAGCGGATCCACGAAGCCGCCCGGCTGATCGCCCAGGCCGAGCGGCCGGTGCTCTACGTCGGTGGCGGTGTGCTCAAGGCGCGGGCAACCGCCGAATTGAGGGACCTGGCGGAACTCGCCCGGATCCCCGTCACCACGACGCTCATGGGCATCGGTGCCTTCCCCGACAGCCACCCGCAGCACCTGGGCATGCCCGGCATGCACGGGACGGTCGCCGCGGTGACGGCGCTTCAGAAGGCCGACCTGATCGTCGCCCTGGGCGCCCGGTTCGACGATCGCGTCACCGGCAAGCTCGACGGCTTCGCCCCACACGCCGCGATCGTGCACGCCGACATCGATCCCGCCGAGATCGGCAAGAATCGTTTCGCGGACGTTCCGATCGTCGGAGACGCCCGTGAGGTGCTGACCGACCTCACCGCCGCCGTCCGGGGCGTACTGGAGAGCGCGGAGAACCCCGAGAAGACCTGCGACTACGCGGCGTGGTGGGAGCAGCTCGACCACTGGCGCAGCACCTACCCGCTGGGCTACGAGCCGGCGCCGGAGGGCCAGCTCTCGCCCCAGCAGGTCATCCGGCGCATCGGCCAGCTGACCGGCGAGAACACGATCTTCGCGGCGGGCGTGGGCCAACACCAGATGTGGGCCTCGCAGTTCATCGCGTACGACAGGCCCTACACCTGGCTCAACTCCGGCGGCGCGGGCACGATGGGCTATGCCGTCCCCGCCGCGATGGGCGCCAAGGTGGGCAAGCCGGAGGCGGCGGTCTGGGCGATCGACGGCGACGGCTGCTTCCAGATGACCAACCAGGAACTGGCCACCTGCGCGCTCAACAACATCCCGATCAAGGTCGCGATCATCAACAACGGGGTCCTCGGCATGGTCCGCCAGTGGCAGACCCTGTTCTACGGGCAGCGGTACTCCAACACCGTGCTGCACTCCGGCGAGGCACCCGACAACGGGCCCGGCCGCGGCACCCGCGTCCCGGACTTCGTCAAGCTCGCCGAGGCCATGGGCTGCTACGCGCTGCGCTGCGAAACCCCCGACCAGCTCGACGCGACGATCGAGAAGGCGATGTCGATCGACGACGCCCCCGTCGTCATCGACTTCATCGTCCACGAGGACGCCATGGTCTGGCCGATGGTCGCCGCCGGCACCTCCAACGACGAGATCATGGCCGCGCGCGATGTCCGTCCCGACTTCGGTGACGACGAGGAGTAGGAACGCCATGCCGAAGCACACACTCGTCGTCCGCGTCGAGAACACGTCCGGTGCCCTCACGCGGATAGCCGGTCTCTTCTCCCGCCGGGGATTCAACATCGACTCGCTGTCGGTGCGTCCCACCGACGAACCCGCCACCTCCCGGATGACGATCGTCGTCGATGTGGACGAGCGCCCGCTGGAGCAGGTCATCCAGCAGCTCGACAAGCTGGTGAACGTCATCTCCATCCGAGAGCGGAGCGTATGAGCAAGGGCTCGTACAGTCGGCGGTGCGGGTCGGATTCGATACATCGCCCGGTGTCTCCCACTACGATTACTCAGCCCCCGCCGGCGCCGACCCGTCAGCGAGCCCCCCTGCCGGTGCCGTCCCGATCGGAGCGCAACGGCCCGGTGGTACTGAGCGTTTCGGCGAGTGAACTGTCCAGTTGCCGTTTCCTCGTCTCGCCACTCCTCGAGGTGCTGGCGGCCGGCGAAGCCCTGTGCGGACAGCACCCGGCCCTGCGCGGCCGGCCCCGGCGCGGCCTGAAGTTCGGAAATCGGCACGCACTCGACTTCCCCCAGGCCGAAGTACAGCACCGGATTCGTTTGACGGCAGGACAGTTGCTCCGCCGACAGCAGGTGGCGACCGGCCGTCAGGAGGCCGACTTCTCGGCCCTCGGGCCGCTGGAGGAGTCGGCGCGGGAGTTCTTCCAGGACTGCCTCGCCGGCGACTGGCCCCGGATCAGGACCGCGCTGGAGTCCGACGTCGCGCTGCGCGCCCACGACCTGGCGGCGTTCGGAGTCCGCCAGGTCGTCGACAACCTGCCTGGCCTCACCGTGCGCGAAGTGCGGTATGCGCCTGGAGACGCCGAGCGCGGGCTGATCCTGGTGCCCTCGGTCTTCCAGCGGACGCGGGTGCTTCTGACGAACGAGTGGGGGACGGTCATCACCTACCCGGCGTCCGGACACCGCCGGCTCTGGGACGACAGCGAGGCGGTGGCCCCCACCCGGCTCGGCGCGCTGCTCGGCCGCGGTCGCGCGGCGGCACTCCTCAACATCGGCGCGGGCTGCGGTACCACCGAACTGGCCGACCGGCTCGGCGTCAGCGCGGGTACCGCCTCCGTGCACGTGACCGCTCTGCGCAACGGTGGCCTGGTCGCCACCCATCGCGTCGGCAAAGCGGTCAACCATGTTTTGACGCCCGTCGGTTCAGCGCTCATCACGGCGCAGATCACCGCGGATCCGGTCATGCTCCCGCAACTGTTCTGAACACGGACGTATCCGACCCGGATGTTCCGAGGGCGAGCCGGCCGGGCCGTTCCGCTGTGCCGGACACGGGGTCGCCACGGCCGCCGCACGGTCGTCCCCCACCGCGACGTCCCCGATCTCCTGCCCGGTACGGCTGCACGGCTCCGCGTGCAGCCGTACCCAGGCGCCCCGAGCGGTTCGCCGGGCGGCGGGTCAGCCGTTGATCAGGTGGTCGGTACCGGGGACCAGGTGGTCCTGGTGGGGCGCCATGTCGTCCACGTTCACCGTCTTGATGATCCAGCGGCTCTGCAGCGCCTCGGGGTCGCCGACGTTGAGGACCTCCTTGGCGTGGATCGTGTGGTTGTTGTACGTGATCACGAAGTCGCCGGGCTCGATGAAGACCCGCCGCTTGAGGGAGTGCAGGGTTTCGGCGACCGTGGGGACGATGGCCTTGGCGGCTTCGGTGACCCCCACGGTCCGGTTCTCGAAGAACCGCAGGTCCTCCGGGCCCCGGCCACCGATGATCGGGTGCATGTCCGCTTCGCCGAGCTGAACCCGTCCGCCGCCCATGGTGCTCAGGTCGTCGAAGGGGGTGTAGAACTCGCTGGAGCGCAGCAGCGTCAGCTCTTCCTCGGTGAAGGAAGCGATGACGTCGATGTTCCGGACGAACGAGGTGTAGACCTCGTTCACGGGGTTGCTGCGCATGCCGACCATGTACACCTGGTCGGGCCGCACGAAGTGGTTGGCGAGGTCCTTGTGGAAGTGGATCTGCTTGAGCGCCTTCTGCGACTGGCTGCCCTGCAGACGCCGCTGCGGGTAGATGTCCTGGAAGACATCGCCGTCATTGACGTTGACGTACCCGATGGCCGGGGTGTTCGCGAGCTGGGCGAACAGCGCGAGGAACCCCTCCGCGATGAACGTCTTCTTCAGCTCGTACTTGGAACGCACCGGCTGGTCGAAGTCGAATACCGGAACATCACGGTCGTAAGGGACGTTCTTCAGGACTACTACGGGCTCGGCGGTACGGTCGCGGGTTGCCAGCGAGTCGACGTAGGCACGGAAACGCTCCGGGACCACACCATCGGCGATGAGCCGGCCCACCTGGAAGCGGTGCGCCTCGTAGAGGCGGTAGGGGGTGGCGGTGATGTTGTCGAGCGAAGTCTCCAGGGCTTCGCGCTCCGCATCCGTGAACACGAACTCCGGAGCGATGGTCCAGCTGGCCCCGATAACAGCTTCAACGGTCATTGACGCTCCTTGTGAAATTCCCTCACCGGTGACGGAGGGGATGTTTTCGTTCGATGCAGGGCCGGATTACGAGTTCGGCGCTGCGACAGGGGCAGTCAACTCTCGTCTTTTTGTCGTGTCCATGTATTTGAGCCAGAGTCAAAATCATCATTCGGATTCCGGCGGAGTGGCGGGGATTCCCGGAATGACCGGTTTTAATCTTCGAGGGATGTTCGGGCGTCCTGCCGGGCGGCCGACCCCCGGTGTGATCCGAGCCACCTATGATTGATCTTCCCGGCAGCCGACTGCTAGCGTCTGAAACTGGCGAGCCGAAAATAGCTTGCACGTCGGGGGCACACAAGGCCATCAGCCGGAAAGCCGCCCCGCATCTTCCCCTCTTTGCCGTGGCGCAGAACAGCGACAATTCTCGATTCAGCTGCCTGGCATCTGTACTTTTGCGGACGCCGTCGATTTTCTGGTCAACGGCCGGCCGCAGGCCTTAGAGAAGATCGAGAACCAAATGTCGCTGACCGCTAGTCGACCGAAGATGGTGTCGCGCACCCATGGTGTCGTGGCGACCGCTTACCTGAGTCTTTTCATGGTGTCCGCGGATAATTCCATCATCAATACCGCGGTACCGAGAATATCGGCGTCATTGGGGGCGGGCACGCCGGACGTGCAGTTCGCGATCGACGCGTACATGCTGGTCTTCGCCTCGTCGCTGATCATCGCGGGCAGTGTCGTCGACCGCGTGGGCGCGCGTCGTTCCTACGCCGTGGGTATCAGCGTGTTCACGGCCGCCTCGCTCCTCGGAGCGTTCGTGCCCTCGGTCTCCGCGTTGGTGCTGTCGCGCGCGGGCATGGGCATCGGCGCGGCGTTCATCGTGCCGAGCATCTTCAAGCTGTTCGCCCAGGAACTGACCGACAGCGGCAGGCGGCGCGTGCTGGCGCTGTGGCCGGCCGTCGTCGGTCTCGGCGTGGCCGTCGGCCCGGTGCTCGGCGGCCTGCTGCTGACCCGGTTCCGGTACGGATCGATCTTCCTGATCAACGTGCCGGTCGGCGTGATCGCCCTGCTCGGCACCGCCACCCTCATCCGGCGCCGGGACCCGGAGCCCATCACGAGGCGCCCCGACCCCGTCGGAGCGGTGTTGCTGCTGATCGGTGTCGCGGTGTTCGCCTCGGCGATCATCTTCGCCGTCGACGACCGGCTCCCCGGCTGGCTGCGGTTCGGCCTCGGCGCCGTCGGTCTGCTGACGCTGATCGGGTACACCGTCCATGAACGGCGTACCGACCGGCCGCTGTTCGACCTCGGCTACTTTCGGGCGCGGACGTTCACCGGCGCCGTCGTGGCCATGTCCGGACTGTTCTTCGCCCTGTTCGGCACGGTGTTCCTGGCCGGTCAGTTCACCCAGTACGGCCTCGGCTGGAGCCCCCTGCAGGCCGGTGCCGGCCTGCTCCCGCTCGCGGTGGGGCTGACCGTCGCCTCGCTGTCCTGCGTCGCGGTCACCGCACGGATCGGGGCCAAGGCCACCGTGGCCACCGGGCTCGGCCTCGGTGCGCTCGGCTGCGCGCTCTGCGCCATGGCCGCCGCGGATCTGCGATACCCGCTGCTCGCCGCGGGGCTGCTGTGCTGCGGGCTCGGCATGGGGCTGTCCGTCGGGCCCGCGCTGACGCTGATCGTCACCAGCCTGCGACCGGCCGATGCGGGCGTCGGGTCCTCCGTGAACGCCATGTTCCAGCAGATCTGGGGCGCCGGGGGCGTCGCGGTGATGGGCCTGGTGTTCTCGGCGGGCTACGGGACGCGAATCGAGTCGGGGCCCGATCTGCCCGCTTCGGCCAGATCGGTGAGTGAGGGCTACGACCTGCTCGCCCACGGGTCCGGGCAGGCCGCGACGTGGTTCGCCGACAGCGTGAGCTCCGGCCTGGTCGCCGCCTGGATCACCGGCGCGGCGGTGGCGTCCGTCGCCCTGATCGCCGTCCTGGTGATCCTGCCCGCCACCACGAGTACCTCTGCCACTCCCAGTTCGCGAAAGGTCAACGCCTGATGACTCCGGAAACCGGCGGCACGCTGTATGCCGCGATCGCCGCGCACGCGGTCGACCGTCCCCAGAAGATCGCGTTGTCCCGTGGCGAGCACAAGCTGAGCTACCGCGAACTCGCGGCGGCCACGGACACCTTGGCCGCGCGGCTGCGCGAGCTCGGCGTCGTGGCGGAGAACGTGGTGGTCATCGACCTGCCGGTCGGTTTCGACACCATCATCGCGATGGCCGCGGTCGGCCAGGTCGGCGCGGCCTTCACCCTGCTGGAACCGGATCTGCCGGACAGCCGCAAGCAGTTGATCATCGACGACTGCGGCCCGGCCGCGCTGATCACGGAGTCGGGACCGGCGCGGGGCCCGCGACCGGGGCCGCCGCTGGACGAACGGCTGGTCCGGCGCACCTCGCCCGCCGCGTACGTCGCCTACACCTCGGGGTCGACCGGGGTCCCCAAGGGCGCCGTCGTCGAGCAGGCCGCCCTGGAGAACCACGTCCTGCGCACCATCGACTGGTACGGCCTGACCTCGGCCGACACCCGACTGCTCTTCTCCTCGATCGCGTTCGACCTCGCGCTCGAACAGATCTGCACATCGATGGTCGCCGGCTGTGAACTCGTCTTCCGGGACGAGGCGTTCGTGTACGGCGGAGCCGAGGACTTCCTGCACCACTGCCGTCGGCTCGGTATCACCGTGCTGAGCCTGCCGACGGGCGTGTTCAACAGGTTCGGCGCCGAGCTGGCCGAGTCGGCCGGGCACACCACACCGGACCTGCGGCTGGTGATGGCCGGCGGCGAGGCGCCGACCCAGGGTGCGGTGGCCGCCTGGGCGACCGTCGCGCCGGGAGGTACCCGCGTGGTGAACGGGTACGGCCCGACCGAGACGGCCGTCGTCGTCTGCTACCGGGATCTGCTGCCCGGCGACGCCATCGCGATCGGGGCGCCGATCGGCGGCGTCCGGTTCCTTCTCGAGCCCCTCGGCGACGAGGGGAACGCGTCCGGTCTCGTCATCCAGGGCGTCGCGGTCGGTCGTGGCTACCTGGGGCAGGCGTCGTCGTCCTCGGCGTTCTGCCTGCTCGACGGAGAGTGGTCCTACCACACCGGCGACGTGGCCACCGCCAAGGGCGACGGCGGCTACGACCTGCACGGCCGCTTCGACGCACAGGTCAAGGTGAACGGCGGTTTCCGGGTGGAACCCGGTGAGATCGTCTCCCGGCTCCTGTCCATCGACTTCGTCGTCGACGCGGTGGTCGTGCCGTTCGACAGCGCCGGTGGCCGGCTCCTCGCCGCGTACGTCCGGCTCGACAAGAGCCTCGCGCCGCCCTCGGATCCCGAGGCGGCGATCGTGCGGCGACTCGCGGTCACCCTGCCCGACTACATGGTGCCCTCGCGCGTCACCGTCCTCGACGCGTTCCCGCTGACGTCGCGCGGCAAGGTCGACCGAGCGGTGCTGCTCGAACAGGCGAGGACCCGGCCGAGCACGGACGCCGAGGAGGACGCCGACCCGGCGGACGTGACCGCGCAACTGCGGCTGGCCTGGCGCGAGGTCCTGGGCAGCCCGCCCCAGGACGAGTCGACGAGCTTCTTCGCCGCCGGCGGCAACTCCGTCAGGGCGATCGAGCTGATCACCAAGGTGCGCGGCAGGCTGAACGTGAACCTGCGCGCCGCCGAGCTGTACCGGACACCCCAATTCGACGCGCTGGCACGCCTCCTGGCCGACCGCCGGGACGGGATACCGACCGCGCACCACACCACCGGTACCACCCTCGTGCGGATGCGTCCGGCGGGACAGGACCGGCTGTGGGTCTTCCTGCCGCCGCTGTCCGGCGCGGTCACCCGGTACGCGTCACTGTCCAGGCTGCTGCCCGCCGACGACACCGTGTGGGCCATGGAGACCCCTCCCGAGCTGTCCGGCAAGGGCATGGCGGCGCTCGCCGACGGACTCGCCGAGGTCCTGCTGGCCAACGACGTCGACCGATTCGGCGCCATCTGTGTGTCGGGCTTCTCGCTGGGCGGCGTGTTCGGCTACGAGGTCGCCCGCCGGTTGCACGACCGCTGCGGCGACGCGGTGCGGGCCCTGCTCATCGACCCGCCGGACCCCGGCGCCCACCGCGTCGGCGTGGCCGACGCCTTCGACATCTTCGTCCGTGTCGGCTGGTCGATCACCGTCCCCGCCCAGCGGTTCGTCACCGAGCACGGCGGGTTCGACCTGGCCGCGGTCACCGCGGCGGCCAAGGACGCGGGAACCCTGGCGCGGGACGCCGGCCAACAGGAGATCGAGGACGCCTGGGCGGTGTACGAATCGAACGCGCGGGTCCTCGACGGCTTGCTGCTGAGCCCGCCCGACGGGCTGAAGGTGCGCATCCTGCAGGGCGACACCGGCGGCCGGATCGACTACGCCCGCCGCGGACCGGCCACCGTCACGGCCGGCGGCGGCACGCCGTGGACGGGCGGCCACGCCATCGGCCAGTGGCGGGACATCCTGCCGGACGACGCCGTGGACAAGCTGCCGGTCGACCACTTCGCCCTGCTCGAATCGCCCAACGACGAACTGGTCCGCGACTGGCTCGACGCCCAGGCGCGGCGCTGACCCACACCACGCAGGACCGCCCGGACCCGCCGCAGGCGGGCCCGGGCGGACGCCTGTCCGGCCCGGACGCCCCGGAGCTCGGTGTCCCGTTCGTCCGCCGGGATGCGGGGAACGTACCGTTCGTTCAGCCCACCGAGTAGAGGTGCTCCATGGCGATGGTGGGACGGGTCGGGCATTCCGGCCGTGGAGCGATGAGCGTGCGGCATCAGGAAACCGGTGGGGAGAGACTGTGGCATTTTTGGATCAACTGCCCGCTCTGATAGGCGTCGTGGTCGGCTCGCTCGGCTCGTACGCCGCGCAGAGCTTGACCGAGCGTCGGCGATGGAAGCGGCAGCGGGAGGAGCGGTGGGACGAGAAACGCTTCGAGACGTACGGCCGTTACGCCAATGCCCTCAAGGCGCAGCTTCGTGTCGCTCAGCGCATCGGCGCCGCCCTCGGATTCACGGATGTGGCCGATCCGTTGCAGCAGGCCGACGGTCTGCCTCTGCTGGCCGACGCGGAGTCCCACCGTGCGACGGAGTGGGAGTCCGTCCTGCTCGTCGGGGACGCGGCGACGATCGCGGCGGCGCGGCGATGGCACGAGACGATCTGGACCATCGAGTTGCTCGTACGGGAAGGGCCGGTCAACGCCGAGATGTGGACCAAGGCCCATCAGCTGGCGAGTGCGGCGCGTGATGCCTTCTACGAGAGCGCGCGGCGTGACCTCGGCATCGCGGGAGATCCGCCGCCGTCGGGGGAGTGGCCACGGCCGTGGCGGGCCGAGCTCTCCGGGTGAGTGTCCGGGGGTTCCGCCCGGGGCGCGAGCAGGGTTCGGTGACACAAGACATCCGTGTCCGGCTGTCTGCAACGAGCGGAAACTGTCCCGTCTCTGATGATCAGATCCTTGTCTCAGTTGGTCGGGTTGCCGAACGGTGAGGCCCGGAGTTCAGTTCCTCGTCGACAGCGGTGGGGCGTCCGCCGGCCGTACCCCGTACACGGGTTCCAGCACGAAGACGGGGATCACACGGTCAGTCGTTTCCTGGTACTCGGCGTACGGCGGATACGCGGCGACCGCACGCTCCCACCAGTCGGCCTTCTCGTCCCCCGTGATCTCACGGGCCGTCATGTCCTGACGTTTCGAGCCGTCCTGGAGCTCCACGTGTGGGTCGGACTTGACGTTGAAGTACCAGACCGGGTGACGCGGGAAGCCGCCCTTCGAGGCTACGGCCGCGTACCGCCCCTCGTGCTCCACGCGCATCAGCGGGATCTTGCGAATCTTGCCGCTCTTCGCGCCGCGCGTCGTGAGAATGACGACGGGCAGGCCCGTGTCCCAAAGCGTCGTCCCCTGCGTGCCGCCCGAACTCTCATACAGCTCGACCTGTTCGCGCACCCACTGCGCCGGGCTCGGCTCGTACTCGCCCTCTAGAGGCATCGCGGTCACCCCGCCGTCGCTTTACGGATTATGTTGCACAGTTCAACACAAGCCTCGCGCGGAGACGAGACCGCCGTTCCCGCTCTGCCGAACAACTTCAAGTGAGACGGCAAGGTTCCGGTGTCTGGACGGGCGGACGGCCGGCGGGAACGCGGACACCCCCCGGACTACTTCGCCCGGCTCGCGGACGGCACCGGTGCCGTCGTGGACGTCGTCCTCGGGAACTGGTCGACGAGCTACCGCAGCCGCCGCCGGCAGGTCATTCCCGAGACTGACTCGGCGCGCTCGATGCCGTTGATCGGCGGCTCTACTGGCTGGCGCTCGTACACATCGCCGCCCGGCTGAGCGCGGTGCTCGGCCGACCGGCCTGGCGCCGGCGCTGGGAGCGGATCGGCGGCTGGATGTTCATCGCGCTCAGGGTTGAGGTGGCCTCCACCGAGTAACGCCCGCTAGGACCGCGTCGCCCTCCCACACTCGTCCCCAGAGGACTCGCCCCGCCCGACCGGCGCGCTGCGGTCGTACGGGTCGACCTCCGTGCCGGCTCCGTCCGCCCGGCGGTCCGTGCCGAAGGGTGGGGTGAAGTAGCCCGTGGGGGCGCCGCAGCCGCCGTTGGTCATGTCGTACTTGTACGAGACGATCGAGAACGTGCCCGGCTCGGTGATCACCTTGGCAGGGTCGTCCCAGCTCAGGACCAGCTCGCGCCGGACGATCGTGCGCACGATCTCGTCGTCGCCGCCCGCGTCCGCACGGGTGACCGGGTAGACGAAGGTGACGTCGGCGGTCACCTGGAGCGCGCCGCGCTCGCCCTCCCGGTAGGTGAGCCGGCCCCGGGTCTTCACGACGTCGCCGACCAGGTGGGTGCGGGAGGGCTGGAAGCGGCTGAAGAGGAGGAGGGGGTCGTTCTTCTCGCTCGGGGTTCGGAAAGCGGTTTTCAGAAGGTCTTGGACGTCCTTCTAGCGCGGGTTGATCAGTGCAATCGCCTTCTCGGGGCTCTCGCCCCGCAGCACCCCGCGGTCCAGGCCGGACGCGACGAGGAAGTCCCGGCTGCGGGCGAGGGCCCGCTCGACCTCGGTCGCGCTCATCCAGCCGACCGCCCCGGCCTTCGGCACGGTGATCCCCGCCGCTCCGCTCGCCCAGCTCGCCGCCGGCGAGCCCCGGAACGGCTCGTCCATGGTGGGACGTTGGGCCGCCTCCGCCGGGGGCGCCTGGTTCGGGCGGCCGGTCTCGGCCGCCAGCGGCGGGGAGTCAGCACCGGCGAACAGGTCCACTATCCGCCCCGGCGCGAGCGCCACCACCAGCAGCACCAGCGAGGCCAGCAGCCCGACCACGTACCAGCCCGTGCGCCGCTTGGGCCGCGCGGGCGTGTAGCTGCGCCAGCCCTTCAGGCCGCGGCCGGACTCCGCGCGCGGCCGCTTTGCCACATCGCGGGTCCGCGCCGACGGCTCCTTGGGCGCGTCGGCGACACCCGCCACCGACTCGTGCAGAAACCGCTCCCACTCCTCGTCGGACCTGGACGAGCCGTCCGGCTCGGTGCCCGCGCCCATCCCCAACCCCCTGGAAATCAGTAGTCCGCGGCCCACTCCCCTGGGACGCGTCCGCATAATGACACAGAGTGCTGACAGTGAGGCCGGCCGGGCGGACGGTGTGGGCGCGCCACCCTTTCCCAACTGGACAACTGAAGTGCTCAGTCACAACCGACCAGCCTCATTCTGTTAGGCGCTGTAAGCCGTTGCGACCGCTCAGCACCGGGTGTCCCTGCTCGGCATCGGGGGCTGGGAGGCGACGGCGCAGTATGGGCGGGATCCCCTGCCCGCAGTGCACGCACTGCGGGCAGGGTGCGGACACGATGGCCGAAGGGTTCACAGTTCAGGGTCCGATCTCGAACTGTGGCGGTTTGAGATCGGCGAGGCAGCCGGTGTCCGGCGCGGTCGGGGAGCCGAAGAACGAGAGGGTGATCGCTTGCGCGCACTTCGACGTGGCGAACACGACGTGGGGTTCGTAGGGGACCGTGACGACGGTGGCGCGGCTCAGCGTGCGGGCGACGTACGGCCCGTTGCCCGCCGCGGTCTGGGCGTCGAACCCGCCCGAGACGGCGAGGGTGGGGATGTCGCTCTTCGTGACGTCGCGGATGGAGCGGGGCGCCGCGGGGACGTTCCAGACGTCGCAGTCCGGGCGGAGGAACGTGAGCAGCGGGGCCTGGGCCTGTACCGAGTGGGGGAACGACGGGAAGGCTTCCTGGCCTCCGCGGAGTGCTTCCGCCTGGGTCTCGTACGGGGTCCACTCGCTGCAGAAGACGCCGTAGACGAGCCCGTGGGACAGCCGGCCGATGGCCTGGGGGCTGTACTTGCCGCCCGCCCACTGCTGGGCGATCCGCTGCGGTTTGCCGTGGGCCAGCTCGTCGAGGGCCGCGGGTACCTGGGGTGCCACGTGGGTGGCGGCGGTCATCCAGTTGACCAGTGCTCCGCCGTCCAGGACGACCTTCACTTGCTTCTGGCCGCCGGGGAGCGTGACGGTGGTGGTGACCGGCTTGGCTTCGAGGTCGCGGACGAGCCGTTCGAAGGTGGCCGACAGGTTCGGGTAGCGCCGGTTGCAGGCGGGCTGGTCGGCGCAGGCCTTGAACAGGCCGTCGAAGCCCTGCCTGGCGGCGGCCCAGGTCACTGCCGATCCTCCCGTGGACGGCGGCAGGATGCCGTCGATGCCCACAGACCGGATTCCGTCGGGGTGCAGGCGCATGTAGACGAGCGCCAGCTGGGTGCCGTAGGAGATGCCGAACACGTTCCACTGCTCAAGGCCCAGCGCGGTGCGCAGGTCCGCGAGGTCGGCGGCGCTCTCGATGTCGTTGTAGGCGCTGAGGTCGGCCCCGCTCGCCGCCAGTTTCTCGCGGCAGGCCTTCGTGGCGTCGACATGCAGGCGTTCGGTGGACGGCGCGTCGTAGACGAGCCCGGTCGCGCGCGCGTTGAACTCGTCGATGTTGCGGCAGGTGAGTGCCGGGTCGGCCGAGTACGTTCCGCGCTGGGACATGAAGATCACGTCGCGGTCGCGGTTCAGGCCGCCGTCGATCGCCATCTTCGCCTCCCCGACCGCGTCGTCGCCGGGTCCGCCGGCGAGCCACACGACGGGGTCGGGTTTCGGTTTGTCGGCCACCGCCGCCACGATCGCGACACCGAGGGTGATCTTCCGGCTGTCCGGCTCGGTGCGGTTCTCGGGCACGGTCAGCGTGCCGCAGCGGGCCCCTTCGAGTTCGGCGACCGGGTCCGCCGTCTTCGGGCAGGGGCCGGGCTCGAAGCGGGCATCGTCCACTGTCCGGGCGGCCGTTCCGATCGGCGCTCCGGCTCCGTCGTCCGCGCCCGTGCTGTACCGCGCGTGGGCGGGTGTCGTGAGCAGGCCCGTGATGAGGACACCGGTGGCCACCGCGGCCGACCTGGCGTGGAGCCGTCGCACGGCGCGGCGACGGGGCGTGGGGTCGAGAGCCATCTGCCCTCCCGGTCACTTCGGGGTGATCGTGAACGGTTGCGGGGTGAGACCGGCCACGCAACCGGTGTCGGGCGCGGTCGGACCGGCGAAGAACGAGGCCAGCACGCGCTGCGCGCACGGCGACTGCGGGACCACCCAGTGCCCGATCCCGGGGATCAGCACGGAGGTGGAGCGGGACAGGGTACGGGCCGCGTCCTTCGCATAGCTCGCGCCCGTCTTCATGTCGAACGTCCCGGAGATGATGATCGCCGGCACCGAGCTCACGGTGGCCACCCGGTGCTCGGCCGCGCGGTCCTTGACGTTCCAGACCCGACACACGTCGTACTGGAAGGGCAGCTGCGGTACCTGTGCCAGGACCGTTTCCGGCCACCCGGGGAAGGCCCGGTGCCCCGCGTTCAGCACGTCGGACTCCGAGGTACCCGGGGCCCACTCGCCGCACGCCACCGACTGCGTCAGGCCGTGCGCGGTGTGACCGACGGGCTGGACCGAGTCCTTCGCACGGGCCTGCGCGAAGCGCTGCGGATTGCCCTGGCTGAGCTCTTGGAGCGCCGCCGGGAGGTCGACCGGCTTGACGTTGAAGGCGACCAGCATGTTCAGCAGGGTGCCTCCGTCGAGAACGACGTTCACCGGGTCTCCGCCGCTCGGCGGACGGGCGTTCAGCGTCAGGGGCTGTGCCTCCAGCTTGCGCACCTGCTCGTTCAGGGTTTGGCGGAGGTCCGGGTAGCGGCTCTTGCAGCGGGGCTCGGCCGCGCACGCGTCAAGGACGTTGCCGATCCCCTCCCGGGCGCTGCTCCAGCCCCACGGCAGGATCGTGACCTGCGGAGGGCTGGGCGAGTCGAGCGCCACCGCGCGGATCCCCTGGGGGTGCCTGCGCAGATAGGTGAGGGCCAGGTTGGTGCCGTAGGAGTACCCGTAGACGTTCCACTCCGGGATGCCGAGGGCCGTGCGCAGGTCGGCGAAGTCCGCTGCGTTCTCAGCGCTGTTGTAGGCGCTCAGGTCGGTCCCGTCAGCCGTCAGGCGGTCCCGGCACTCCTTCACCGCCTTCAGCATGAGCCGCTTCGCCTGTGTCGCGTCCCAACCGAACCCGACGGCCTTCTCGTTGAACCGGTCGATCTCCGGGCAGGCGAGGTTCGGCTGGTCGTAGAGGTTGCCGCGCTGAGCCATGACGATCAGCTCGCGGTCCTTGTTCAGACCGGAGTCGATCAGGAAGGGGATGTCGTCGAACGCATCCCCACCGGGACCGCCTGCCATGAACACGACGGGGTCCGCAGCGGGCTTCGCCGAGACGGCCGGAATGACCGCCGCGGCCAGCTCGATGGTCCGGCCGCCGGGGCGGGCGCGGTTCTCGGGGACCTTCAGGAAGCCGCACTTCGCGGAACTCAACGCCTCGATCGGCTTGGGCGGTTTCGGACAGGGGCCGGGCACGAACCGCGACGGAGCGGTCGGGCTGCGCCCGGCGAAGGGAGTGTGGGGTGACGCGGCACTGCTCGGTTTCCCGCCGAATGCCGCCAGGCAGACCAGAGTGGTGGCGGCAGCTGCCGCGGTGATGCAGTGCTTTGCCATACGATCGTTCCTCTGCCGGCATTTGCGGCCGTCCAGTCGGGCAACGTCGCAGCTGGTTGGGTGGAACGCACCTCATCGACGGTACCGGGTGGCACGGACCCGCGCATTCGGACGGCCGTCGCCTGGAGGTCGGCCGGGACCTGATGCGGCGCAGGTGGCCCTGCCCGGGTCGGCCGGCTGGGGCTGCCTGGTGCGAACGCGGAGGCCCCGTGATCTGCCGTCACGGGGCTGCCGAGAACGGACTTCACTGCTCTAGAAGAACCCGAGCTTCTTGGGTGAATAACTACAAAGAATGTTCTTCGTCTGCTGATAGTGGTTCAGCATCATCCTGTGGCCCTCGCGCCCGATCCCCGACTGCTTATAGCCGCCGAAAGCGGCATGCGCCGGATATGTGTGGTAGCAGTTCGTCCAGACGCGGCCGGCCTGGATGGCTCGGCCGGCGCGGTAGGCCGTGGTGCCGTCGCGGGTCCAGACGCCCGCGCCCAGGCCGTAGAGGGTGTCGTTGGCCAGGGAGACCGCCTCGTCGAAGTCGGTGAAGGAGGTGACGGCCACCACCGGGCCGAAGATCTCCTCCTGGAAGACGCGCATGCGGTTGGTGCCCTCGAAGATGGTGGGTCGGACGTAGTAGCCGCCGTTCAGTTCGCCGCCGAGGTCGGCGCGGGTGCCGCCGGTGAGAATGCGGGCGCCTTCCTGCTTGCCGATGTCGAGGTAGGAGAGGATCTTCTCCAGCTGGTCGTTCGACGCCTGGGCGCCGATCATGGTGGCGGTGTCCAGGGGGTGGCCGGGGACGATCGCCTCGGTGCGGGCCACGGCCGCTTCCAGGAAGGGGGCGTAGTGGCCCCGCTGGATGAGGGCGCGGGACGGGCAGGTGCAGACCTCGCCCTGGTTGAGGGCGAACATCGTGAAGCCCTCCAGCGCCTTGTCCAGGAAGTCGTCGGCCGCCGCGGAAACGTCGTCGAAGAAGATGTTGGGGCTCTTGCCACCCAGTTCGAGCGTCACCGGCTTCAGGTTCTCCGACGCGTACTGCATGATCAGGCGGCCGGTCGTGGTCTCGCCCGTGAAGGCGATCTTGGCGACCCGCGGGCTGGACGCCAGGGGCTTGCCGGCCTCCACGCCGAAGCCGTTGACGACGTTCACCACGCCCGGGGGCAGCAGGTCCGCCACCAGCTCCAGCCACACGTGGATCGACGCCGGGGTCTGTTCCGCCGGCTTCAGGACGGCCGTGTTGCCCGCCGCCAGGGCCGGGGCCAGTTTCCACGCGGCCATCAGGAGGGGGAAGTTCCACGGGATGATCTGGGCGACGACGCCGAGCGGCTCGTGGAAGTGGTACGCGACGGTGTCCTCGTCCAGTTCGGAGAGGCCGCCCTCCTGGGCCCGTATCGCGCCCGCGAAATAGCGGAAGTGGTCGACGGCGAGCGGGATGTCGGCGGCCAGGGTCTCGCGGACCGGCTTGCCGTTCTCCCACGACTCGGCGACCGCGAGGAGCTCCAGGTTCTGTTCCATGCGGTCGGCGATCCGGTTCAGGACGGCCGCGCGGTCGGCCGGGGCGGTGCGGCCCCAGGCCGGGGCCGCCGCGTGGGCGGCGTCCAGCGCGCGTTCGACGTCCTCGGCCGTGCCGCGCGCGATCTCGGTGAACGGCTGCCCGTTCACCGGGGTCGGGTTCTCGAAGTACCGGCCCCGTGCGGGCGGTACGTACTCACCGCCGATCCAGTGGTCGTACCGCGGCCGGTAGGAGACGACCGCGTCGGAGGAGCCGGGGTTGGCGTAGCGAGGCATGGGGGTGTGCCCTTCCCGTTCGCTGCCGCCCGCTCCCTGCGCGGGCGGCGACCGGGTGGAAGCTAGCGCCGCGGGGGTTGCCCGGACGTTGCCCCGGAGCCAGGCGCGTACGCCGCGCGCAGGCGGCGCGCCTCCGCCGCCACCGCGCCCCGCTGCGGCGCGCTCATCGGCAGGGCCGCCAGCAGCCGCTCCCACACCTCCAGGTCCTCCTCGCCCCACGGGCTGTCCGCCCACAGCTGGAGCGCCCCGGCGTCCCCGCCGGTCAGCACGGCCCGCCGCAGCCGGCCCTCCAGGCCCCGCCGCAGCCGGCACACACCGGGCGCCTCCGACAGGGGCAGCGGCGGGCCGTCGTACGCGCGCAGGGCGCCGCGCACGTCACCGGCCGCCATCGCGCGCTCCACCCGGGCGAGGTCCGTATCGACCGGGGCGCACAGCCGGTACGGGCGGGAGCCGAGGAGCGGGCCCACCAGCCGTCTCAGCCGGGACAGTTCGGCGCGCAGCGTCACCGGCGGTACCGGGCGGTCCCCGTAGAGCGCCGCCGTCAGCTGCTCGCCCGTCAGCCCCTCGGGACGGCCGGCCAGCAGGAGGAGGATCTCGCTGTGCCGGCGGCCCAGCCGTGAGCGCCGCCCGTCCGCCACCAGCAGCGCCTCGTCCCGGCCCAGTACCGACAGCGCGTGCCCGGCCACGGCACCGGGAGCGGCGGCCAGCTGTGCCTCGGCCGCCCGCGCCGTCGCCTGGACGAGCGCCAGGCTGTGCGGCGCCGCAAGGTGGTCGCCGCCCGTCAGGTCCACCGCGCCCAGCAGCCGCCCGGTGCGCGGGTCGTGGACCGGGGCGGCGGCGCACGTCCAGGGCTGGACCAGGCGGTTGTAGTGCTCGGTGGCGAAGATCTGGACCGCGTGGTCGAGGGTGAGGGCGGTGCCCGGGGCGTTGGTGCCGGCGTGGCGTTCGTCCCAGCGGGCACCGGCGACGAAGTTCATGCGCTCGGCGCCCCTGCGGACCCCCGCGTGCCCCTCCACCCACAGCATCCGCCCCGACGCGTCGCAGACCGCGAGCAGGTGGGCACCGTCGTCGGCGATGGTGCCGAGCAGTTCCCGGACGAGCGGCAGCACGGCGGCCAGCGGATGCGCGCGGCGATAGCTCTCCAGCTCCGCGCCGTACAGCTCCACGGGCGCCATGAACTCGGGCCCCGGCAGCGCCGCCGCCGAACGCCGCCACGAGGCGGCCACCACCGCCCGTACCTGCGGGGCCACCGCCCCTCCGGCCGCGAACGCCGCGTGCGCGCCGCGGACCGTCCGGCACCGTTCGGCGGGATCGTCACCGGTCGGCAGTGCCAGCCAGGGGTTGACCACCATGGACCCTCCACTCCGCAAGAACGTGCGCCGAAAGGGCTTGCGGACGTCGCCTCGCCGCCACGAGGCTTCCCCTGACTCATAGGACGCGAACGGAAGAGGCCGGAAGAAGCCATGCGGAAAGTCATCGTCGACATCCTCGAACGCACCCTGGCCGCCTACCTCACGACCTTCCTCGGTCTCCTCATCGCCGACGGTTTCGACCTGACGGACGTGTCCGCGCTCAAGGCCGCCGCCATCGCCGCGCTGCCCGCCGCCCTCTCCGTGATCAAGGGCGCGATAGGCACCCGCTTCGGCAACAAGGAGAGCGCGGCCTGGCTGCCGGAGAAGAAGTCCGGGAAGGGGAAGAAGACCGCCGGCGGGGCGTCGGCCGGCAGAGGCTGAGCGGAGGGCCGGTGCGAGCGCCGGGCGGAGGGGCACCGTTCACACGGGGTGTGCGTGGCGCACCCACGCGCACCCCCTCGCACACGCTCCCGCGCCGGCCCCGCGGGCGGTTGACTCGGCTACGCGAGTCCCAATGGAGCGACGGGACCCGGGCCGCCGGTCCTTCCCCCGAGCCGGCGGCCCACCGCCTCGTACCGCCGGGCGGACGGTACGGGGCGGACCCGTGCGCCCGAGCGGGCGGTCGTACGGGCGTCGGGGTGCACCCCGCCGTCGCTCCGCGCGGTGCGGGTGCAACGATGTCCACGTCATGAGAGCAGGGCAGCCGTACCAGGGACCCCGGGCGCTGCGAGCCGCGGTGTTCGCAGTCGTCTGTGTGCTGCTCGCTGCCCTGGGGCACGCGGTCATGTCCGGGTCGACCGTCCCGTGGTGGGCCGTCGCCGTGGCGCTGTCCGGTACGGGCAGCGGCGCGTGGTTCCTGGCGGGCCGCGAACGCGGACCGCTGCTGATCACGCTCGCCACGGTCGGCGCGCAGACCGCTCTGCACCAGTTCTTCGCCCTCGCGCAGAACGTCGCGGTGAACGCCGCGCATGCGCGGCGGATGGGCCTGGACCCCGGCACGACCGGCACGGACGGCATGGCCGGTGCTCACGGGATGCCGGCGCCCATGCCCATGGATCACTCCATGTCCATGCCCATGGAGGGCATGGACATGGGCGGCGGCATGAGCGGCATGAGCGGCATGGGCGGCATGGGCGGTATGGACATGGGAAGCATGTCCCTGCACGCCGGACACGGCGCCCTCGGCATGTGGTCCGCGCACGTCGTCGTCGCGCTCATCTGCGGCATCTGGCTCTCCGGCGGCGAACAGGCCGCCTTCCGCCTCGCCCGCACGCTGCGCACCCGGCTCTTCGCACCCCTGCTCGTCCTCTTCCGCGACGTCCCCACGCGCCCGGGGCCGCCCCGCATCCGCGCCGACCGCACGCGCGCCGCGCAGCGGCTCCGCCGGCTGCTCTACGGCCATGTCCTGGCCACACGTGGTCCACCGGCCGTCCGCGTCGCCGCCGCCCGCTGAGGGCCGACGGCGACCGACCTGGCCGTATCACGTCACCGGGCCGCCGCCCCCTCGGGGTCGAGGCGCCCGGATTCCAGGAAGGACCCGGGGCGATGACCCCTGCCCTCACACAGGACACACCACGGCGACACGTTCCGCCGTCGGCCGCGCCTTCGATGCGTTCCCCGCACGCGTCGGTCGGCCACCCGCCGATCGACCATCCGCCGACCGGCCACACGTCGGCCGAGCCCCCCGCCACGGGGACTCCGTACGCCTCAGAAGAGTCCTGCCGTCAGCTTCTTGAGCCGGTACGCGCGCTCCTCCCAGCGGCGGCAGTCGGCACACCCGCGCAGATGCGCGGCGAGCGCGGTGCCGGAGAGGTCCGGCGGCAGCTCCTCGCCGTCGACGCGGGCGGATATGGCGGTACGGAAATCGGGGCAGTGCACCCCGCCATCGTCCCCGGCGCCGCCGGAGCACCGCGCACCACCCCCCGTGCGGGAGGCCGCCGTGCGTGACGACGAGACGGTGACCGCCTGGGCGCTCGCCGCGCGCGGCGGCGACGCCGACGCGGTGGAGTGCTTCATCCGCGCCACCCAGGGCGACGTGCGCCGGTACGTGGCGCGGCTCAGCAATGACCCGCAGGGCGCGGACGACCTCGTACAGGAGACGTTCCTGCGCGCGCTGCGCTCGCTGCCGCGCTTCGAGGGCCGTTCGTCGGCCCGTACCTGGCTGCTGACCATCGCCCGCCGTACGGTCGTGGACCGGCTCCGCTTCAACGCGGCCCGGCCGCGGTTGTCCGACACCGACGACTGGCTGTCGGCGGCCGAGCGGACCCAGTCCGCGGAGCTGCCGGGCTTCGACGAGGGCGTGGTCCTCTCGCAGCTGCTGGACCGCCTGCCCTACGAGCGGCGCGAGGCGTTCGTGCTGACGCAGCTGCTGGGGCTGCCGTACGCGGAGGCCGCGGTCGTCGCGGGCTGCCCGGTCGGCACGGTGCGTTCCCGCGTGGCGCGGGCCCGCGAGGCGCTGATCGTCCAGCTGGAGACGGCGGAGCGTGACGCGGGGTGCGGCGCGGGCCGGGTGCCGGTGCTGGCCGGGGCGAGCGCGGCGGCCTAGGTCCGGCGGGTGCTCCGCTGCGGGCCGTCTTTGCCGCCTGCGGCGGCGGGCGCCCTGCGGGCGCGTCCTCAATCGCCGGACGGGCTTGATTCGGCTGGGCTCGGCCGATGTCAGCCTGTCCGGCGTTTGAGGACACAGCACAGCAGCCCGTCCGGCGCTTGAGGACACCACCGCGCAGCGTTGGCGCGCACGACACGGTCCGTAGCTCGCCCGCTGACACGATCTGCCGGACACGGCACAGCCGCGAGGTGCCGACCGGTCCGGGCGCTGCGGCGCTGGGGGGCGCCGCCGCGTCCGGACCGTCGTCCTCCGTCAGGGCGGGGGAACAGGCGGACTTCAGCCTCCGCTCCCCGCCCGTACCACCCGCGCCTCCACCTTCACGCTCCCGCTCTCGCGGAACCGCAGCGTCACGGGGAGCCGGTCGCCCAGGCGCAGCCGGGGCGGGGCCGCCACCATGACGTCCAGGCCGTGCGGTGACATCTCCAGCGTGCCGCCGGCCGGTACGGGCGCGGAGGGGACCATGCGCATGGAACCCGCGCCCTTCGTCACCACCGTGCGGCTGAGCATGGCGGCGCCGGCCGTCGGGACGTCGACGGCCAGGAGCTCGTCGCCGGCGTCCCCGTCGTTACGCACCCGGAAGAACGCCGCGGTGTCGTCCGTGCCGAACGGCAGCAGCACACGCGCGTCCTCGACCGTGAGGGTGGCGGGCCGCCGCGCCCCGCCGGCGGCCGTCCAGGCGCCCAGCCCGGCCAGGGTCACGGCGCAGGCGAGGACGGGCACGAGGGCCGCGCGGGCGGTTCCGGCGAGCCGGGCCGGCAGGCCGCCGCGGCCGGGGGAGAGGTCCGTCATCGGGTGTCACCTCGTGCGATGGAGTGGGCGGGGACGTTCGCCGCGGCGGGGCGGCCCGTGCTCGTACGTACCGGGGCTCCTCTCGGCCGCCGCCCGGGTGTCTGGGCGGGCCCCGGCTGCCAGGTGCGCAGGCGGAGGCTGTTGGCCACGACCAGGACCGAGCTGACGGACATCGCCGCCGCCGCGACCATCGGGCTCAGCAGGCCGACGGCGGCCAGCGGCAGGGTGACCAGGTTGTAGCCGAAGGCCCAGGCGAGGTTGGCCCGGATCGTCGCCGACGTGCGGCGGGCCAGGCGGACCGCGTCCGCCAGGACGGCCATGTCCTCGCGGACGAGCGTCACGTCGGCCGCGCCGATGGCCGCGTCCGTGCCGCCGCCCATCGCGATGCCCAGGTCCGCGCCGGCCAGCGCGGCGGTGTCGTTGACGCCGTCGCCGATGACCGCCACCCGGCGTCCCTGGGCGCGCAGGCCGCGGACGAGCTCCGCCTTGTCCTCCGGGGTGGCGCGCGCGTGGACCTCGGTGATGCCGAGCTCCTCGGCCACGGCCCGCGCCGCGCCCTCGCTGTCACCGGTGGCCAGGACGGGCCGCAGGCCGAGCCGCTTGAGGTGGTCGACCGCGCGGTACGAGCCGGAACGCACGGTGTCGCCCAGGGCGATCACCGCCTCGGCCGTGCCGTCCACGCGTACCACCACGACCGTGCGGCCGTCCTTCTCGGCGTTCCGGACGGCCGAGGCCAGTGCCTCCGGGAGGGCGGCGGGGTTCTTGCGGACCGTCTTCCGGGCCCGGTTCCCGGCCGGTACGGACGGGGTCCCGGGCCGTACGACCTCCACGAGCCGTCCCGCGACGCGCCCCGCGACGCCCTTGCCCGGCGTCGCCGCGAAGTCCGCGACCTCCGGGAGCGCGGAGGCGTCCGGCACGTACGCGCACACCGCCCGGCCCACCGGGTGCTCCGAGCCCCGCTCGACCGCCGCCGCCAGCCGCAGCGCCTCGTCCGAGTCCAGGCCGCTGGGCCGGGCGGTCACGCCCGTCACCGTCATCGAACCCGTCGTCAAGGTGCCCGTCTTGTCGAGGACGACGGTGTCCACCCGCCGCAGCCCTTCCAGTGCCCGCGGCCCGCTGACCAGGATGCCGAGGCCCGCGCCGCGGCCCGTCGCGGCCAGCAGCGCCGTGGGCGTGGCGAGGCCGAGCGCGCACGGGCAGGCGACCACGAGCACCGCGACGGCGGCCGTGACCGACGCCTGGGCGGTGGCACCCGCGCCGAGCCAGAAGCCGAGGACGGTGACCGCGACGGCCAGCACCGCCGGGACGAAGACGCCCGCCACCGCGTCCGCGACGCGCTGCGCCTTCGCCTTGCCCGCCTGCGCGTCCTCCACCAGCCGCGCGATCCGCGCGAGCCGGGTGTCCGCGCCGACCGCCTCGGCCCGCACCTCCAGCAGCCCGCCGGAGTTGACGGCACCGCCGACCACGGCCGAACCGGGCCCGGCCTCGACGGGCGCGCTCTCGCCCGTCACCAGCGACAGGTCCAGCGCGGAGCTGCCCGCGACGACCGTGCCGTCGGTCGCGACCCGCTCCCCGGGGCGTACGACGAAGTGGTCGCCGACCCGCAGCTCCGCGATCGGCACGCGGCGCTCGACGCCACCGGCCCGTACGACGACGTCCTTCGCGGCGAGCGAGGCGAGCGCCCGCAGCGCCGAGCCCGTACGGTGCCGGGCCCGCGCCTCCAGCAGCCGGCCGAGCAGGACGAACAGCGGTACGCCCACGACCGCTTCGAGGTAGACGTCCGCGGTGCCGCCGGCCATGGAGGGGACCAGCGTGAACGGCATCCGCATGTCCGGTTCGCCCGCGCCGCCGAGGAAGAGCGCGTAGGCCGACCAGGAGTACGAGGCGAGGACGCCGAGGGAGACCAGGGTGTCCATGGTGGCGGTGGTGTGCCGCAGCCCGCGCAGGGCCTTCTCGTGGAACGGCCACGCGCCCCACGCCGCGACCGGCGTGGCCAGGGCGAAGCACAGCCACTGCCAGTTGCGGAACTGGAGCGCCGGCGCCATGGACAGCACCAGGACCGGCACCGAGAGCAGTGCCGTCACCAGCAGCCGGGTCCTGGCCGTCGCCGCGGCCGCCTCGCCGGCCTCGGGCTCCGCCGGGGTCTCCGGTTCGGGCAGCGCGGCGGTGAAGCCCGCGCCCTCCACGACGGCCATCAGCTCCGCCGCGCTCACGCCCGCCGGATGACTGACCCGGGCCCGGCCGGTGGCGAGGTTGACGGTGGCGCTGACGCCCTCCACCCGGCCGAGCTTCTTCTCCACGCGGGCCACGCACGCCGCGCAGGTCATCCCGCCGACGATCAGTTCCGTGGTGGCGCCGGCCGCCGTGGTGTCCGGCGCGCTCATCGGGCCACCCGCCCGGTGACCGGCGCGCCCATGTCGTGCATGCCGCCCATCCCGCCCGTGCCGCCGCCCGGGGACGAGCCGCCGGAGCCGCCGCCGGTGCGGTGTATGCCGGGGGAGGCGGGCCCGGCCGCCGCGCCGGCCGCGTACGCGACACCGAAGAGGGCGGCCAGCAGCAGGACGAAGCCGATCAGGGCTCCGTACGCGCCGAACGGCCTGCCGAACGGACTGAGGACGTGACGAGCGGTCATCGCCGCATCGTGGCACGGCCCGGGCCGCGTACGACGGCTTGCCGCCGGCTTCCGGCACGTGAGGATCATCCCTTTCGCCCCCGGGAACCAGCCCGCTCCCCGAGCCGACTACCCAAGGATCGCGACGGTGTTCCCACGGCCCGCATACCTTCGACAACCGGTCGGGAACCACCGAGAACCGTCGGAAAGTGTCGGGAGCGGCCGGGAAGTGTCGGGAAAACAGCCGGGAACTCGCCCCTCCCGCCATCCGACTTCTCAGGGGTCCACGACTTCGCGAGGAGCCCCCACCGTGTCGCTGCCCGACCCGATCCCCCTGTACGGCCCCGAGTACAAGCGGGACCCGTATCCGCTGTACGCGCGCATGCGCGCGGCCGGCCCGATCCACCGGGTGCTCTTCCCCAGCGGGGTCACCGCGTGGCTGGTCACCGGCCACGCCGCCGCCCAGCGGACGCTCGCCGACCCCCGGCTCGGCAAGAACCACGCCCGGGGCAACGACGCCTGGCGCGCCCGCGCCTCGATCATGCCCGAGCCGCAGCACTCGCAGCTCCAGGTCCACCTGCTCCACCAGGACCCGCCGAAGCACACCGCGATGCGCCGCCTGGTCACCGAAGCCTTCGCGCCGCGCCGCGTGGAGGAGATGCGGCCCCGCTTCCAGGAGATGGCCGACGCGCTCGTCGACGCCATGCCCGCCGGCGCGGACTCCGCCGACCTCGTGCGCTGCTTCGCCGCCCGCTTCCCCTTCCAGGTCCTCGCCGAGGTCATCGGGCTGCCCCCGCGCCTGGCCGCACGCTTCCGCCGCGAATGGGGCAGGGTCGTGGCCCCCGTCGGACCCACGGACCCGGGCCGCCCCGCGTACGAGGCGCTGCTGCGCGAGCTCCAGGCGTACATCGCCGAGGCCGTGGCCGATCCCGGCGACGGGCTCCTCGGCGGCCTGGTCGCCGCCCGCGACAGCGGTGAACTCACCCGGGAGGAGCTGGACTCCATGATCTTCCAGCTCCTGGTGGCCGGCCAGGAACCCGTCACCAACCAGATCACCACCGCCATGGTCGCGCTGCTCCGGCACCCCGAGGCCCTTCGGCGGCTGCGCGCCGAGCCGGAGCTCATGGCGGACGCCGTCGAGGAACTCCTGCGCCTGGACGGGGCGTTCGAGCTGACGACCTGGCGGTTCCTCGCCGAGGACGCCGAGCTGCACGGCACCCGCGTCCCGGCCGGCGACTCCGTGATCGTCTCCCTGTGCGCCGCGAACCGCGACCCCGAGCGCTTCCCCGACCCCGACACCCTCGACCTCGACCGGGCGCAGGGGTCGCACCTGTCCTTCGGCCACGGCATCCACTTCTGCCCCGGCGCCGCCCTCGCCCGCATCGAACTCCAGGTGGCCCTCGGGACCCTGCTCGCCCGCCTGCCGGGCATACGGCTCGCCGTACCGGACGAGGAACTCCCCTGGATCCCCGCCGTCCTCGGCCGGGGCGTGGGCGCGCTGCCCGTCGCCTTCGACGGGCCCGTCTGCCCCCGCTCCGGGAGGTGAGTCCGCACATGCCGATCACCTGCGCCGCACCGGCCGCTCCCGCGTTCGCCCCCTCCGACCCCTTTTCCGGCATGTCCGTGGAGGCGCGCGTGCTGCGTCTCCTCCTGCCGTACCACCGCACCAGCGGGCCGGCGTCCGCGGATCCCGCCGACCACCCCGAGCAACTGCGCCAGATACGGCAGTTCACCGCCACCGGCGAGCCGATCGTCTTCACCCTCCCCGGATTCCCCTGCAAGTCGCCCAACCCGGCCAAGGTGCTCGGCCACCTCCCCGACGAGGGCGAGCGCCTCTCCCTCTCCTTCCTCGACCGCCTCTGCGCGCGCGTCGGCGAGATATACGCGCCCGGCGCCCGCATGCTCATCTGCTCCGACGGCCACATCTTCGGTGACCTCATCGGCGTGCCCGACGAGCACATCGACGCCTACGGTGACGAACTGCGCACCCTCGTCCACCGGGAGGGCCTGACCCGGATCGACACGTTCGACCTGCGCGACGTCCACGGCGACGTGGACCACGACACGAAGCGGCGCCTGGTCACCGAGGCGTACGCGCCGTCGCTCGACACGCTTCGCGCACAGGCCCGCACGGACGAGGAGACGGCACGGCTCTACCGCGGCATCACGCGCTTCCTCGTCGAGGACACCGCGGCCTTCTCCGGGACACGGTCCGCGCTGCAACGGGCGTGCCGGGCACGTGCGTACGGCGTGATCGCGCGCAGCAGGGCCTGGGGCGACCTCATCGCGGACCGGCATCCCCGGTCCGTGCGGCTGTCGATCCATCCGCAGCGACCGGGCTCGGAGAAGTTCGGGATCCGGTTGCTGGAGGCGGCGGACGCGTGGGCCACGCCATGGCACGGGGTCGTCCTCCGGCAGCGGGGGGCCGCACGGCTGGTGCGACGGGCGGACGCGGAGGAGGTGGGGCGCGTCGTTCTGCGGGACGGGCGGCCCAGCCACTTCGAGGCGGTGGCCTGACAGGTGATTTTCCGGGGCTCCGCCCCTGACCGCCGGCGGCGATCTCGTGGTGTTCCACGATGGCCGGCCTTCGGCCGGGCGAGCAGGATGGGGCCCGCCTGAGGAGGGGCACTGCTCGGCCTTTCGCCGCATTGATGCGGTGGCTGGCGCACAAGGCCCGACGGACGCGTTCCGACGGTTCGGGCCTGCCGCGCCCGGTGTGGCGAGGAGTGCCCGTACTTCACGGCAGGTATCCCTGCGAAGACTTGGAGCGTACGCATGAGCCCCACCCGTCGTGACGTCTTGAAATGGGGAGTCGGCGCCGGAGGCGCGGCGACCGCGGCCGCGCTCGGCCTGCCCGCGACCGCCCGCGCGGGGAGCGGCTTCAACGACCCCTCGTGGATGGGCCGACTCCCCAACAGCACACTGCTGGCCCGCCTCACGATCCCCGGGACCCACGACTCGTGGTGCACCGACCCGAGCAACGGAACGGAGTGGGCGCACACCCAGAACTGGGGCATCCCCGAGCAGCTCGAACGGGGAATCCGCTTCCTCGACATCCGTTGCAACGGACTCCAGGGCGCGCCCAACGAATTCGGGCTCTACCATGGAGCCGCCTACCAGCACCACCGCTACCAGGACGTCCTGGACGTGTGCCGCAACTTCCTCCGGCAGAGTCCGGGCGAAACAATCATCATGCGGCTCAAGAACGAGAACGCCGGCGGCCAGGCGCTCGGCCCCGAAGAATTCCGGCGCCGGTTCAACTACTACATGGACAACATGGGGTACCGGAGCCTGTTCTGGACCGCTCCCTCGTGGCCCGCCCTCGGCCAGGTCCGCGGCAAGATCGTCCTGGCCGCCGACTTCGCCAACGAATGGGGCATCCTCAACTGGACCAGCGGCACGCCCGACAAGAACTACTTCAAGATCCAGGACGAGTGGAACGCCCCCAACAGCGCCGCCAAGGTCCGGTTCATCACCAAGTGGTTCGACGCGGCCTACTACGACCAGAAATCGTATGAGCCGTACGTGAACTTCACGAGCTACTCCGCGGATCGCTGGCCCAAACTCAACGCGAGCCAGGTACTCCCGGATGTCTTCCAGTACCTGAACGCCAGGAGGGACGAGAAGATCCACTTGGGCATCGTCCCGATGGACTTCCCCGACTTCAACCAGGACGTCGTACGCCTCCTGGTGGAGAAGAACTTCGTCAGGTAGCGAGAAGCGCGGGAGCCTGCGGGCCGCCGACGGAGCGCGGCGGCTCGGCGGCTCGACGTTGAGGAGTCGGCCGTCAGAAAGTGTTGGGTAACCGGGTGATCACTCGTTCTTGAGGGCGTCGGCGAGACGGCGAGCCGCTTCGGTCTCGATGGGGCCGCGCGGTCGCACCTGCGGGGCAGCACCGGGAAGGCTTTCACATCCGCGTTGCGGCGCACCGCCCTGAATCGCGTCTGCCGGGACCTCAAAGACGATCGTGAGTCCGTCGCGCTCGTTCCCCTGCTCGCCGACGCGCGTGAAGCCGAAGCCCTCGATGGAGGCCAGGGAGGCGGTGTTGTCGGATCCGATCCTGGCGCGCACGGTCCTGACACCGGGTTCGGCGGCGGCCCTGACGAGCAGCGCCCTCAGCATGGCGCGGGCATAGCCCTGGCGGCGGTACCCGGGCACGACGGTATAGCCGACCTCGACCATGCCGGCCTCGTCCGGCGGCCCGTGGAACCCGGCGTCGCCGACGACGACCCCGTCCGGCTCGGACACCGCGGCCCGCGTGATCCAGGGCGCGGCAGAGGGATCCTTGGCGAGCTGGTCGGCGCGGTAACCGAAGATCCAGCGGGCTCGCTCACCGACGAAGTGTTCGTCAAGGGCGACCCCGGCCTCGGCGCTGCCGCCGGCGAGGTCACCGTCGGCAAGCGCCCGCAGCGCCCTTTCGCTGAGCCCGACGAAGCGGACGCTTTTGGGAATGGAGAGAGGTTCGTTCTTCATCACGGAGATGTTCGCCCAGCACCGGGGGGCTGTCCACGGCTTTACGGCCTGGCGGACATGAGGGTCGTTCCATTCGGGCGGTGACATGAGAAGGGCCCCACGGATGCCGAGAACGATCGCTGCCAAGAGGGCCCGGGGAAGGGTTCAGCCGACCGGCACCCACCGCGTCGGCACCCGGTGGTCAAAAGCGATCAGAGGGTCGCCCGTCAGCGGATGGTCCACCACCGCCGCCCGTACGCCGAAGACCTCCGCCAGGAGTTCCGGCGTGAGGACCTCGCGCGGGGGGCCCGAGGCCACTACCGAGCCCTCGTGCAGTACGTGCAGGCGGTCGCACAGCGATGCCGCCGCGTTGAGGTCGTGCAGCGACAGCAGCGTCGTGCGGCGCTGTTCGCGCAGCAGGGCCAGCAGTTCCACCTGGTGGCGCACGTCCAGGTGGTTGGTCGGTTCGTCCAGGACCAGCACCTTCGGGTCCTGTGCCAGGGCCCGGGCCAGCAGGACCCGCTGGCGCTCGCCGCCGGACAGCGTGGAGAACCGGCGGCCGCCGGCGCCGGCCATGCCCACCTGTTCCAGGGACGCGGCCACGATGTCCGCGTCGGCGCGGTCCTCGGCGGCGAACGCGCGCTTGTAGGGCGTACGGCCCATCGCGACGACCGCCCGCACCGACAGCTCGAAGTCGCTCCCGCGCTCCTGCGGCAGCGCCGCCACGTGCCGGGCCGACTCGGCCGCGGTCAGTGTGCGGATGTCGGTGTCGCCGAGCAGCACGCGCCCGGCGTGCGGGCGCAGATAGCGGTAGACGGTGCGCAGCACGGTCGACTTGCCACTGCCGTTCGGGCCGATGAGGCCCGCGATCTCGCCGTCCCGTGCGACCAGGTGGACGCCGGAGACCACGGTCCGCCCCGACAGGGCGACGTCCAGGTCCTCGATGGCGACGCGCATGTCAGTGTCCCCTCTCCAGGCGCCGGTCCAGCAGATACAGCAGCGTCGGCGCGCCGATCAGCGCCGTGACCACGCCCACCGGCAACTCCTGGTCCGGCAGGGCCGTACGGGCCACCAGGTCGACGACCACCAGCAGGACCGCGCCGAACAGCGCGGCCACCGGCAGCAGCCGGCGGTGGTCGCCGCCCACCACCATCCGGCACACATGCGGCACCATCAGCCCCACGAAGCCGATCGCGCCGGACACCGACACCAGTACACCCGTGAGCACGCTGGTCACCACGAACAGCTCACGCCGCAGCCGTGCCACGTCCACGCCGAGCCCGGCCGCGGTCTCGTCGCCCATCAGCATGGCGTCCAGGGCGCGGGCCCGGGCCAGCAGTGCCGCCAGACCCAGCAGTACCGCCGCCACGGGCACGGCCAGCGTGGACCACTGCGCCCCGCCGAGCGAGCCCATCAGCCAGAAGAGCACGCCGTGCGTCTGCTGGTCGTCGCCCGCCTGAAGCACCAGGTAGTGGGTGAAGCCCGACAGGAACTGTCCGATCCCCACTCCCGACAGCACCAGCCGCAGCGGCGAGAACCCGCCGCCGCGCCGCGCCATCGCCCACACCAGGGCGAAGGACGCCAGCGCACCGGCGAACGCCGCCGCCGACAGTCCCACTCCGAGCAGCCCGCCGGCCCCCGCGCCCAGGACGATGGCCGCGACCGCGCCCAGCGACGCGCCGCTGGAGATGCCCAGCAGGTACGGGTCCGCGAGGGGGTTGCGGACCAGGGCCTGCACGGCCGTGCCGACCAGGCCCAGGCCCGCGCCCACCACGGCCGCCAGCAGGGCCCGGGGCACCCGCAGCTGCCACACGATCAGGTCGCGGGTGCCCGGCACCGGATGCCGGCCGCTCACGCCGCGCGCCACCGCCGACCACACCTCGCCGAGCGGCACGTCCGACGAACCCAGGCACACGGACGCGACCAGCGCGGCCAGCAGGGCGGCGCCCAGGCCGGCGCCGGCCAGGCCGGCCCGTATCCCCGGCTCGCGCTCCTCCTCCACCGCCGCGGTGAGCGCCGCCATCTACTTGACCCGGTCGGGGTGGAGCGTGTGCGCGATCTCCCGCACGGTGTCGGCGCTGCGCACCCCGCCGATCGTCGTACGCTCCGAGCCGATGCGCACGAAGCGCCCCTCCTTCACCGCGGTGAGGTCCTTCGTGGCGGGGAAGGAGCGCAGGAAGTCGGCGGCCTCGTCGAACGCCTTCTTGTTCGCCTCCTCGCTGCCGCGGTCGCGGACCCCGAGCTGGATGAAGTCCGGGTTCTTCGCGACGACGTCCTCCCAGCCCACGGGCTTGAAGTCACCGGTGCAGTCCGCGAAGACGTTCCGCCCGCCCGCCTGGGTGATCACCGCGTTGGCGACCTGGCGGTTGCACACGGCCATGGGCGTCTTGGTGCCGGCGTCGTAGTCGAAGAAGAAGTACGACGGCCGCTCGGCCTCGGGTACGTCCTTGAGCGCCTCGCGCACCGCGCCCGTCTTCTGCCGCATCGCCGTGACCAGCTCACCGGCCCGCCGCGAGGTTCCGGTGATCCTGCCCAGCTCCTCGATGTCGGCCTCGACGCCCGAGAGGTCCATACGCGGGGCCTTGCTCATCGACGCGCACGCCGTCGACTTCAGGAAGACGTGCTTGATCCCGGCCGTCTCGAACTCCTTGGGCGTGGGGGCGTCACCCATCCTGCCCATGTTCTTCATGGACGAGAACGAGTCGACGTACAGGTCCGCGCCCGAGCCCAGCAGCTTCTCCTTGGGAATGACGGTCTTCCCCAGCACCGGCACCTTCGCGGCCCGGTCCGAGAACTCCCCCGGCAGCGCCCCCTTGCCGGGCGGGAAGCCCGTACCGGCCACCTTGTCGCCCGCGCCCAGCCACATCAGCAGCTCCAGGCTCGCGGCGTTGCTGGTGACGATCCGCTTCGGCGCCGCCTCGAACGTCGTCTTCGCCCCCATGCAGTCGGAGACGCTCACGGGAAAGCCCGCGCGCGCCGCGCCCGCCTCGTCATCGGCGGTCCCGCCCGCCTTCCCGCCACCGCCGCAAGCCGTCGCCGACAGGGCCACAGCGGCCAGCACACCGCACCACGCACGAGGGCGCATCAGAAACTCTCCAGTGATCGACGTCCGCACGGGCCCGCACCTGCGGGCCCGGATCAGGTAGTCGGACCGCGCCCCCGCCCGGTTCCCGCGTGTCGCGAGGAACCGCGACGTACCCTGACCCGAACGTCCAATCGACGCGCGAAGGAGACCCCGCATGGCGCACCAGCTCCAGGAGATGCCCACCGACTGGCGACGCGCTCTCGCGATCGTCGCCCACCCCGACGACCTCGAATACGGTGCCTCCGCCGCCATCGCCACGTGGCTCGACGACGGCCGCGAGTGCGTCTATCTGCTGGCCAGCCTGGGCGAGGCCGGCATCGACACCCTCGCACCCGCCGAGGCCGGCCCGTTGCGCGAGCGGGAGCAGCGGGCCAGCGCCGCCGCCGTCGGGGTGTCGACCGTGGAATTCCTCGGCCACCACGACGGCGTCATCGAGTACGGGACCGCGCTGCGCCGCGACTTCGCCGCCGCCATCCGCCGCCACCGCCCCGAGCTCGTCCTGACCCTCAACCACCACGACACCTGGTCCTTCGACGGCTCCGTCTTCTGGAACACCCCCGACCACCGGGCCGTCGGCCGGGCCACCCTCGACGCCGTCGCGGACGCCGGCAACCGCTGGATCTTCCCCGACCTCGCGGAGGAGGGGCTGCTGCCCTGGGACGGCGTCCGCTACGTGGCCGTCGCCGGCTCCCCGCGGTCCACCCACGCCATCGACGCGAGCAGCGGCCTGGACCGGGCCGTCGCCTCGCTGCTCTGTCACCGCACGTACATCGAGGCGCTGACGAAGGAGGACCCGGAAACGTACTGCCGCCGTTTCCTGGAGGGCAACATGAAGGCGGTCTCGGAGCGCTTCGGCGGGCGGTCGGGCGTGGCGTTCGAGCTGTTCAGCCGCTGAGCTCCGGAGCGTCCGGGCAAGGCGCCCGCTCCATCACCAGCACCGCCGCGTCGTCCTGCAGCCGTCCGCCCGTGTGCGCGTCGAGATCCGCCCGCAACCGCTCCAGGAGCTCCCGCGTCGGCAGTCCCGCCCAGGCCCCCAGCCGTTCCGCCAGCGGATAGAAGCCGCCGTCGGGGTCACGCGCCTCCGTGACGCCGTCCGTGCAGGCCAGCACCCGGCAGGCGGCCGGCAGCGCGATCCGCCGGCCGGTCCGGGGGACGGGGGAGAGGTTGCCCAGGCCCAGCGGCAGCCCCGGGTCGGCCGCCTCCAGCTCCCGCACCTCACCGTCCGGCCCGATCAGGAACGGCGCCACGTGGCCGCAGTCCACGAACACCACGGGCACCCGGCTGCCGTCCTGTCCCGGCGCGTCCTCCTCCGTGCCGAAGACGAGCGCCGTGACGAACTCCTCCGACACCCGCAGCGCCACGTCCTCCGAGACGGCCGCCGCCGGGTGCGAAGGTGTCCGCACCTGGTAGGCCGCCGACCGGTGGTAGCGGTAGAGCCCCTGCTCCACCGCCTCCATCCCGCTCACCAGGTCCGGCCGGTGGTACGCGGCCTCCCGGAACGCCGTCAGGACCGCCGCTCCCGCGCCCAGCGTGCCGAGCCCCTTGCCCCGCACGTCGCCGATGAGGACCCGCGTCCCGTACGGGGTGTCGACGACCTCGTAGAGGTCGCCGCCGACCAGCGCCTCCCGCTGCGAGGAGACGTAGAAGCCGTCGACCACGACGCTGCGGGTGCGCAGCGGCAGCGGCCGCAGCAGCGCCCGCTGCGCGGCCTCGCCGGTGGCCCGCACCCGTTCCAGCAGTTCCTCGCCGTCCCGCCGCAGCCGCGCCACCGCGATGCTCGCGCCCACCATCAGGGCGTTGCCGACGAACGAGCCGACGCGGTTGACGGCCACGTCGCTGACCAGCACCCCGTGGTGGGTGGCCATCAGACAGAAGTCGAGGATGCCCACGAACACCGTCTGCCGATAGGTGCACAGCACCGCGGCCGTCATCGGCGCCAGCGCCGCGAAGAGGTCCAGCCGCAGATGGGCCGGGGTCACCAGGTCCACGGCCACGATGACCACGAGATAGACCACAACGAGCGCGAAAGGCATGCTGCGCGACGACACGGTGGCGGGACCTCCACGCCGGAAATGGGCTGCATTGGGCAATTCGCCAGGCACAGCCTTCCACGGCCGGTGCCCACCGGCCACCGCTGCGATCTTGAGTCGCGGGTTTGGCCGGAGTTTTACCGTGGGTTTCCGTTTCCGTGGACCGCGCCTCTCGGGCCCGCGCCTCTTGGGCCCGCGCCTCTTGGGCCCGCGCCTCCCGGGGGTCCGCCACCCGGGGGCGCGGCGCCCGCCCGTGAGCCTCAGACCTTGCGGTACGTCCGCGCGTCGTCCGTCGCCGCGAGCACCGCTTCCACATCGCCCCCGGCCGACGCCGTCACCAGCGCCGTCACCGCGCCCTCCACGAACGGCGCGTCCGCGATCCGCACGTCCGCCGCGCCGAGCGAACCGTCGCCCAGCAGCGCCTTGACGGTCAGGACCGCGCTGCCCATGTCGCACAGCACCACCACGCCCCGGCCCCGGTCCACCTCCGCGACCGCCCGGCGGACCAGCTCGGCGCTGGTGCCGACGGAGCCGTCGGGCAGCCCGCCGGCGGCCGCGGCCGGCGCCGGGTCGCCGGTGCCGACCAGGGCCCTGGCCAGCGCCGCCGTCGAGGCGGCCACCTCGCGGCTGTGCGAGACCAGCACCATGCCCACCCGGCCGGCGGGCTCCTCCGCGGCGGCCTTCGGCTCCGCCGGAGCCTCCGCCTCCGGGGCCGAGGCGCACAGTTCCGGGTCGGTGGCCTCGTACAGCGCGGTGATCAGCAGCGCGGAGGAGGTGGCACCCGGGTCCTGGTGGCCGACGCTGCGCTCGCCCAGGTAGCTGGCACGCCCGCGCCGCGCCCGCATCGGAATCGTGGCCTCCGCACCCTCACGGGCGGCCCGTGCCGCGGCGTCCAGCGCGGCGGTGACATCGCCCTGCGCGAGCGCGGCGGCATACGCGTCGGCGGCCGGCTGCAACGCGTCGACCATCGTCTTGTCGCCGGGCGCCGAGTCGCCCAGCCGCCGTACGCTCGCCACCGCGGCGGCCAGCGCCCGGCCCAGCGTCTCCGGTTCGACCACCGCGTCCTCGCCGAGGATCTTCCCCATGCGGCGCAGCACCGTCCCGTACAACGGCCCCGACGCGCCGCCGACGGTGTTGGTCAGATGCGCGCCGACCGCGGTCAGCAGCGCGCCCGGCGTCGCCGGCGGCTCGGCGCCGGCGGTCACGGCCTCGGAGGCGGAGGTGAAGCCGCGCTTGAGGTTGGCGCCGTGGTCGGCGTCGCCGATGGCGGCGTCGAGGTCGGTCAGCCGCGCCGCCTCCGCGACGATCACGCGGGTGGCGCGGTCGAGGAAACGGTGGAAGAAGGCCAGGTCGAGCGGGACGGACATGTGCGGTGGCTCCTCGTCGCTGGAACAGCCCGCACCAGCTGGTACGGGCCCGGCCCGGCCAGCGTAGTGCGGCCCCCTCGGCCAGGTGATCGCCGCTCGCGCGTCAGTGCCCCGCCGGTCCGGTCGGCAGGCGGGCCGCCCCGCCGGTCCGGTCACGACGGCCGGCCCGCCGTGAGGGTCAGCCGGTCGGCGACGATGAGGTCGGAGGTGACCAGGGCCTGTTCGGCGTCGACGTGGGTCATGGCTGAACCACCGCGAACTGCCGCGCGAGACGGTGTGCTCCCTGCTCGTTCGCGGCCCGGGCGACGCCCTGCGGGCCATCGAGGACTACGAACCGAGATGCCCGGCCCCGGTGCGCAAGGGGTGGTGACAGGGGTTCGCCGGGGGCTCACCGGAGGGTAGGAAGTGGGTGCCCGATCAGGCCGTCACCCAAGGAGAGTGGCCGTGCGAAACCTGACCTTCGTCGTCGGTACGGGACGGAGCGGGTCGACCGCCCTGTCCCGCGTCCTCGGCACCCATCCCGACGTGCTCAGCCTCAATGAGCTGCTCGCCTCCGTGGGGCACGAGGGGTTCCCCGAAGGGGAGCTCGGCGGCGGGGAGTTCTGGCGGCTGCTCGCCACGCCGAACCGCGTGTTCGACACCATGATCCGCAGCGGGGTGCCGTTGCCGGAGTTCCTCTACACCCGCCGCCCCGGGCGCCGGTTCGCGGCGGACGGCGCCGGGATCCCCGCCCTCTCCCTCATGGTGCTGCCGCACCTCACCGACGACCCGGACGGGCTGTTCGACGCGCTCGAAGGGGAGGTCACGACGTGGCCGAGCCGTGCCGCCGCCGGGCACTACCACGCGCTGTTCGACACGCTCGGCGCGCGGCTCGGCCGTACCGGGGCGGCCGTCGAACGCTCCGGATACTCGACGCACTGGGTCCCGCGGCTGCGGGCGGCGTTCCCGCGGGCGCGGTTCGTGCACCTGTTCAGGGACGGACCCGACTGCGCGCTGTCCATGAGCCGCCACCCCGGCTACCGGATGATCTTCCTGATGCGGGAGATCCGCTCCCGGACCGGGGTCAAGGAGTTCGGCGACCTGACGGAGCGGGACGTACGGTCACTGCCCCCGGAGCTGTCGGCGCTGCTGGCGGACCGCTTCGATCCCGCCCTGGTACGGGACCGCGACCTGCCGCTCGTGGGATTCGGGACGCTGTGGTCGGAGCTGGTCGCCCAAGGAGCCGGCCACCTCCGTCAGGTGCCCGCGCCCCTGCGGACCACGCTCTCCTACGAGAGCCTGCTCGACGATCCCCGTCAGGAGCTCGCCCGGCTCGCCGCGTTCATCGGCGTCGATCCGCTCCCGGAGTGGCTTGAGGCCGGGAGCGCACTGCTCGACGACAGCCGCAGGGGCGCCTCCCTGCGGCTGCCGCCCGGCGAACTGGCCGCGCTGAGGGAGTGTTGTACCCACGGTGCGCTGGCTCTGGAGGGCTGTACGTGAACCGATCCCGTCGTCCTGGTCGGGGACCGCTTCGTCAGCGTGCCCCGGCGTCGATCCCGGGGGCGGTGCGCAGCGTGGCGAACAGCCCCCGGGCCCGGGTGCCGTCCGGCAGTTGCCAGGAGCCGCCGACGTGGCCCGTTGTTCCCTGGGGGAGGGGAGAGCGGCTGTCGGTGCCGGGACGCAGGACCCGGTGCACGCGCAGGATCGCGCCCTGCGCGGCGGACAGCTCGGTTCCGTCCTGGTCGTCGGTGGTGGCGCCGACGACGAAGTCCGCCGGGGCCGGTCCGTCGCCGGTGAAGGAGCGGGTGACCTCCCGGTCGGGGGTGTCGCTGGTGTTCTGGTCCTGGGCCTGGACCCGGCCCTCGATGAGGGCGAGCAACTGGGCGACCGGCACCGGGTCGTGGCAGCCGTCGTAGACCCAGCGCCGCCCCAGCACCCCGTGCTCCATCGTGCCGACGAGGGCGTGGTCCGCCCCCTCCAGCGGGGCGCCGCGGTAGGTGAACGGCACCAGATAGGCGACCGGATGAGTGCCACCGGTGTCGGCGACCACGATGAACTCGACCCCCACCTCACCGTGCGGGTCGTCCAGCCGGAACCCGCCCGCCTTGACCAATCGCGGTTCGCCCGAGCCACCCTGGTACCACGTCCGGGAGGGCAGCCAGGAGGCGAGCAGCTCCAGCTTGGTGGGCTTGAGGGTGGTCTGATGGATGACAGCCATACCGCGGATCCTCCTGCGTCGGGCGGTGGGGGAGCCTTCGCACCCGGAGTCGGAAGGCCCGCGCCAGGGTAACGGGCTTGGATCCGGGCGTCTGTTTGATTTTATGGACAGAGTGGGGGCCGGAACCCGAGAATCGGCCTCATGACGTCTCCTGAGTTCCGTACGCGCGTGACACGGCCCTCCGAGGCCGAGCGGGAGCGGGCCCTGGTGATCCTGCGCGACGGCACAGGCGACGGCAGGCTCTCCCACGACACGTTCATGCGCCGCATGGACCTCGTCCTGACCGCGCGCAGCAGTGCCGAGATCGACCTCGTCATGGCCGATCTCCCCTCCCGCGGGCGGTTCTCGGACTTCGTCCTCCGCGCGGTGGGTCGCCTGTCCGCCTTCGCAGCGGGCGTGCGCGGGGCCTGGCGGGGCGCGCGGCTCCCGGGCCTCCGGCTCCCCGAGCCCGGCACGAAGCCGCTGAGCATCGGCCGGGCCCCGGTCTCCGGCCTGCGCCTCGGGGACGACACGGTCTCCCGCCGGCACGCGGAACTGCGCTGGCTCGACCACGGCTGGCGCCTGACGGACCTCGGCTCCCGCAACGGCACCTATGTCAACGGCCTGCGCATAGCCGGGTCCGTCCGGGTCGGCCCCGGCGACCACGTCGCCTTCGGCGACCTCTCCTTCCGCCTGTCGGTCTGACGGACTGTCCGTTTGACGGTCTGTCTGCCTGGCGGCCTGTTCCGTCCGGCCGCCCGGCGGCGCGGCCGCCGGGACCGCGGAGCCGATGCCGCTTCCGGGTGAACCCACCCGGGCGCCGGTGTCGCCGCCCGGTGCCCGAGGAAGGCGTCGGTGGGAAAGCTCCGGGGGCGCCGCGCTCGACGCGGTGTGGCGCCGGTGGCCGGTCCGGACGTCATGCCGAGGAGAACCCCGTGGAAATGCCGCAAGTGAGCGTGTGTCAGGTGGACGAGTGCGCGTACAACCGGGACAGCGCCTGCCACGCCCTCGCGATCACCGTGGGCGATGCCACCCACCCCCACTGCGACACGTTCTTCGTGTTCCCAGCCGAGGGCGGCGACTCCTCCTCGGTCGGCAGGGTCGGTGCCTGCAAGATGTCCGGCTGCCTGCACAACGTCGGTCTCGAATGCCAGGCTCCCGGCATCACCGTGGCCTCCCTGGGGGCCTCGGCGGACTGCCTGACGTACACGGCGCGGTAGACGGCAGGACAACGGGCGCGGCCGCCCGCCGGATCGCCGCCGGCTGCGGCGAGGACCGCGGCGGCCTTGCCTGCGGCTCCGGGCCGGTCCTCCGGCGCGATGTCCGGTTCCCACTCTTGGATGTCCTGTGAAGAACGTGGAGAATCCCCACCGTCACGCCATGGATCTCATGTCACGTCGGTGAGGAGACATCATGCGCTCGGTGAAGACGGTCCTCGCTCTCGGTGTCGCGGCGCTGGCCGCGACGGGGAGCATCATGACCCCGGCCGCGACAGCAGCGGCTCCCTCTGTGCACGCCAACGGGAAGGCCATGACCTGGACCCTGCTCGCGGACGGGCCCAGCGGAACGGTCCAGGTGGGCGGCGGTCCTCTGAGCAACCCCTATCAGGGCGACACCGCCACGACCACGGCCCTGCCCGTGCTCTGCCTGAGAATCGACGGCCGGCCGGCGCCCGCCGGCATCACGCCCGGTTTCTACGCGGGCTGGGCGCGCGGCGAGGTCGCGGCCACCGGCCCGATCCGCGGCACCCGCCTGACCAGCCGCGCGGCCGCCGACGGAGTCTGTGCGAACACCTTCGGGGCGGGCTGGCGCATGGCCGAGTTCCACGACGGCAGATACGGCCCCAACCTCGAGAACTCAGGAGGCTGGAGCTACTGGGCCTACGGTGACGTCCCCGTCGGCACCCGCTTCTGGACAGCCATCAACGACCAGCCGGCCAACCCCTGGAACTGAGTGACCCGAGGTTCAGGCGGAGGCGGCTTCGAGGAGGGTGTCAGCGGCGGCGGTGCGGGCGTAGAGGACGGAGCGGCCGGCTCGGTGGGCGCTGACCAGCCCCGCATCACGTAGAGCGGTCAGGTACTGGGACACGCCGGCCGGGGACAGGCCGGTGCGGTGCGCCAGCTGGGTGGTGGAGGCCGGGGTGTCCAGCTCGGCCAGCAGGCGGGTTCGTGAGCGGCCGAGTACGGCGGCGAGGGTGCCGGTGCCGGTGGTCGGCCCGGGAGCCCACAGCGAGCCGATGCCGCGCGCCGCATAGGCGAGTTGTGGTGGTTCAGGTGGCGCGACCCGGGTCAGCATGCCCGGCCCGGTGAAGGCCGAGGGAACCAGCAGCAGTCCCGGGCCCGCTGTCGTGCGGGACAAGGGCCTGTTCCGGCGGATCAAGTGCAGCGCACTGCCGTCCCACCTCACCGATTCGTGCAGGTCGTTGAGCACGTGGCCCGCGCCGTGTTCGGCGACCTGGCGCGCCCGGTGGAAGACGTCGGTGTCGAGCACCGCGCGGATGCGTGCCCAGTAGGGGGCGAGGGCCAGCTCCCAGTAGGTGCGGATCTCCTGGGTGAGGCGGGTCAGGCGGGTGTGCGGGTCGGTGCGCAGCGACCGCAGCCGGGGGCCGAGACGTCCCTGGTGATACTCGAGGTGATCGAGGTCGTGGCGGACCCGGTCGGTGGGGCTGTCCTGGATGGCGTCCAGCTCCGCGTCCAGCACCGGGGCCGGTCCGGCGGAGGCCGGGTTGAGGAAGTACGGAAAGAAACCCGACTGCGGGACCAACTCCGCGAGCCAGCCCCGGTCCAGCCCGGCCGCCGCCGCTCGTGGCCGGACCTGCTGGATCCAGGGCCGGTGAACAGGGGATGCGGAGGCGTGGTCCGACAGCAGCCGAAAGCTGGTCACCACCTGCCACATCGGCGAGACGGCGAACCGTACCTGCGCCAGATCGCTCGCCGAGAACGCCAGCTCCGCCAGGATGACCACCTTCAGGATTCATACATGTCCGAATCAGTGGCGGTCACTCTACTCGGTGGAGATCATTCCGGTATGACCTCACCCATGACCTCCCACATGGCTTCGGACTCCATCACCGCAGCGGCATCAGGCACCTGGAAGCTCGGCGACCTGGTGGTCAACCGCATCGGGTTCGGCACGATGCGCTTGACGCAGCACGGCGAGGCGTTGATACCCGACGCCGTTCCACGCGACCGCGATCAGGCGATCCAGGTGCTACGCCGCGCGATTGAGCTCGGCGTGAACCACATCGACACCGCCGCGTTCTACTTCTCGCCGCTGCGGTCCGCCAACGAGCTGATCAACCGGGCGCTGGCGCCCTACTCCGATGATCTCGTCATCGTCACCAAGGTCGGGCCGGGCCGTGACCTCTCGGGCAACTGGCTGCCCCATGCGACACCCCAGCAGCTGCGCGGCCAGGTGGAGGAGAACCTGCGCCAGCTCGGCCGCGACCACCTGGACGTGGTGAACCTGCGCATCACGGGAACCGACTCGATCGCCGAGCGGTTCGGCGCGCTGGCCGACCTGCGCGAAGCAGGTCTCATCCGCCACCTGGGCCTCTCCAACATCCGTCCCCACCACCTCGCCGAGGCCCAGGCCATCGCACCCGTGGTCTGCGTCCAGAACATGCACGGCATCGGGGCATCACCCGAGCAGGAGGAATTCCTGCGCACCTGCGGCGAACAAGGCGTCGCATTCGTGCCGTTCTACTCGATCGCCGGCACCGGACGCGAGGCCGGCGCGACCACCGGCGAGAGCGGCGAGGTGCACGCCGTCGCCCGAGCCCGTGGGGTGAGCCCGGCGCAGATACGGCTGGCGTGGACACTGCACCAGGGCCCCCACGTCCTGGCCATCCCCGGCACCGGCGATCCCGACCACCTCGGCCAGAACGTGGCCGCCGGCGCGCTGCGGCTCTCCGAGGACGAACTCACGGTCCTGAACTCCCTCCACGGCGTCGCTCCGGAGCAGCGGAACTAGGTGGGGGCCGTCTTTGCCGCCTGCGGCGGCGGGCGCCCTGCGGGCGCGTCCTCAATCTCCCCCAGCTACCGCTGGGAGGTGCCCCCAGACGGGCTTGATTGTGGCTGAGCTCGGCCACAATCAAGCCCGTCCGGCGATTGAGGACACCACCGCGCAGCGGTGGTGCACACGACACGGCCCGCAGGGACGTGACCTTTCGGACCAGCCGTCAGACCACCCGCATCCAGTGGTCCTTCGTGGACCAGCCCAGGAAGCGGCGGGCCCGGCCGCATGTGCCGTGTCGAACCGGCCGCCCGCCGCCACCAGTCGCAGACCCGTCATTCATGCCGACGCGGCGGGATTTGCACCCGCGCCCTCCGGGTCCGGAGCCCGGTGCTCTTCTGGCTGAGCTACACGCCGTCGTCGGTGATCAGGCTAGGGGCGGCGGCAGCGGGCGGGCAAACGGATATGTGCGGCCGTCCGGTGCCGTCAGCCGCGCCGGCGCCCGCCCGCGTACAGCATGCTCGCGCCCGTCAGCGCGAACAGCCCCGCCGAGATGCCCAGCCCGGTGGTGTCGGGGGCGCGCTCGGTACGGGCGAGGAGGTACGGCTCCAGGAGGCCGACCGGGTCCTTCATCAGCGTCACGGGCTCCCACTCCTTGAACTGGCCGAAGCAGTTCTGCTGTTGGGACAGGCGGTGGACGCCCCCGTCGGTGTCGATCACCGTGCAGGTGTCCAGCTCCGTGCCCTTGGCGTTCCGGTGGGTCCCCTTCTGCGCCACCACCGCGTCGAGGGGTTCGCCGAGCTTCTTCGCGTACAGGTCGTAGAGCGCGGGACCGGAGAAGAAGAGCAGGGCGAAGGCGGCGACACAGGCCAGGGTCGCGGCGCCCGGGCGGCGCCAGGAGCTGCCCGCCACGATCGCCGCCGCGCCGATGGTGACGAACGCCAGGGGAATCGTGAGCCACATGCCGTACGGGTACTGGGCGGCGCAGCCGGCCACGACGGTCAGGACCGGGATGAGCAGGGCCCACTTCAGCGTATTGAGCCGGCGGGACCGCCCGGAGGGCGCCGCGGGGGCTGCCGCGCGCTCGGTGCTCGTGGCCGGCCGGGCGGTGGCGGGCGTGCTCACGGTCTCCTCCGGGAGGGGAATGCCAGGTACATGATCGCCCCCAACATACCCGGGCCCGAAGCGGTCCCCGCGCGAGCACGCCCGCCGGTCCGGCCCCGGGGCTAGTCGATCGCCTTGATCAGCTCGCCGTTCGCCGTGTCACCGCTCAGCTCCCAGAAGAAGGTACCTCCCAGGCCCTGCCGGTTCTTGTACGTCATCTTCCCGGCGATCGTGGAGGGGGTGTCGTAGCTCCACCAGTCGCTGCCGCACTTGGCGTACGCGGTGCCCGCCACCGTGCCGTTCGCGGGGCACTTGGCCTTGAGGACCTTGTAGTCGTCGATGCCGTCCTCGTACGTGCCCTTCGCCGGGCCCGTGGCCGTGCCGCCCGGGGCGGACCGGGTCACGCCGGTCCAGCCGCGCCCGTAGAAGCCGATGCCCAGCAGCAGCTTGGACGGCGGGATCCCCAGCGACCTGAGCTTCCCGATCGTCGCCTCGCTGTCGAAGCCGGCCTTCGGGATGCCGTTGTACGAGCTCAGCGGCGAGTGGGGGGCCGTGGGGCCCTTCGCCTCCCAGGCCCCGAAGTAGTCGTACGTCATGGGGTTGTACCAGTCGACGTAGCGCGCCGCGCCCGCGTAGTCCACGGCGTCGATCTTCCCGCCGCTCGACGCGTCCGCGGTGATGGCGGCGGTGACGAGGTTGCGCGAGCCGAACTTCGCGCGCAGCGCGGCCATCACCTTGCCGAAGGCGTCGCGCCCGCTGGTGTCGCAGGTCAGGCCGCAGGCGTTCGGGTACTCCCAGTCGATGTCGATGCCGTCGAAGACATCGGCCCAGCGCGGGTCCTTGACCAGTCCGTAACAGGACTCGGCGAACGCGGCCGGGTTCCTGGCGGCCTCGCCGAAGCCGCCGGACCAGGTCCAGCCGCCGAAGGACCAGACCACCTTGAGGTTCGGGTGGAGCTTCTTCAGCTTGCGCAGCTGGTTGAAGTTGCCGCGCAGGGCGCCGTTGTCCCAGGTGTCGGCCTTGCCGTCGACGCTGCCGGCCGCGTCGTACGCCTTGTCGTAGTCGGCGTAGGCGTCGCCGATCGCGCACTTGCCGCCGGTGACGTTGCCGAAGGCGTAGTTGATGTGGGTGAGCTTGGCGGCCGAGCCGGAGGTCTCGATGTTCTTGACGTGGTAATTGCGCCCGTAGACGCCCCAGTTGGTGAAGTAGCCGACGACGTGGTGGCCGGCGGCGGTCTCGTCGGGGTCGGCGGTGGGGCCGGCCGAGGCGGTGCCCGTGAAGAGGGTCGTCGCGAGCATGGCGCCACCGGCGGCGAGGGCCGCGAGCAGCGTGCGGGGGCGGCGTCGGAAGGCGTCGGCGTGCGGTCGGGGCATGGTGTCTCCTCGGTGGGGTGGGGAGAGATGGGGGTGACCTGTCCACGTTTGCGTTGCTGCTTGGCATGGACGCGCTGAACGGTGGGGAAACCGTAGAAGGACTAGACCACTGGGGTCAATGGTTCGGACCAACTCCGTTCACCGGCCCGTCGACAAGGGCCCCACGAGCCTTCCGTGGCACGTCAGACCTCTGCGGCCACTTGTCAACCCGTGACGTCGAGCCGCCGATCGGGCATACTCCAACCCGCCACAGCCGCAGGTCATCCGGTGCCGCGACCCGGCACGGGATCATTGGCTGGGGCATCACCGACGGCGGCGCCACACCCTTGCGCGCCCGTCGCCGCAGCGCCCGACAGGGAGGAGAGCGCCGCCATGACCGACCACGGCCCGCAGCCGGTGGAGCGTCAGCTGCCCACCGAGGAGGCCCGCGATCTGATCGCGCTCGTACGAGATCTGGTGCAGCGGGAGATCGAACCCCGCGCCGCCGAGGAAGAGGACGCCGGGCACTTCCCGCGCGAGGTCTTCCGGTTGCTCTCCGCGTCCGGGCTGCTCGCCCTGCCGTACGCCGAGGAGTTCGGCGGCGGTGACCAGCCGTACGAGGTCTACCTCCAGGTCCTGGAGGAGCTCGCCGCGGCCCGCCTCACCGTCGGCCTCGGTGTCAGCGTGCACACCCTCGCCTGTCATGCCCTGGCCGGCTACGGCACCAAGGAACAGCAGGCCGCGCACCTGCCCGCGATGCTCGGCGGCGGACTGCTGGGCGCGTACTGCCTCTCCGAGCCGGCCGCCGGCTCCGACGCCGCCTCCCTGCGCACCCGCGCCACCCGCGACGGCGACACCTGGACCATCGAGGGCACCAAGGCGTGGATCACCCACGGCGGCGTCGCGGACTTCTACACCGTCCTCGCCCGCACCGGCGGTGAGGGCGCCCACGGCATCACCGCCTTCCTCGTGCCCGGCGACGCACCCGGCCTCACGCCGGCCCCGCCGGAGCGCAAGATGGGCATGAAGGGCTCGCCCACCGCCCAGCTGCACTTCGACGGCGTGCGGGTCCCCGACTTCCGCCGCATCGGCGACGAGGGCCAGGGCTTCGCCATCGCCCTGTCCGCGCTGGACTCCGGCCGCCTGGGCATCGCGGCCTGCGCCATCGGGATCGCCCAGGCCGCGCTCGACGAGGCGCTCGCCTTCCTCGCGGGCCGGCGCCAGTTCGGCCGCCCCCTCGCCGACTTCCAGGGCCTGCGCTTCATGCTCGCGGACATGGCCACGCAGATCGAGGCGGGCCGCGCGCTCTACCTCGCCGCGGCCCGGCTGCGCGACGCCGGTCTGCCGTTCTCCAAGCAGGCGGCCATGGCCAAGCTCTTCTGCACCGACGCCGCGATGAAGGTGACCACCGACGCCGTCCAGCTCCTCGGCGGCTACGGCTACACCGCCGACTTCCCCGCCGAGCGCTACATGCGCGAGGCCAAGGTGCTGCAGATCGTCGAGGGCACCAACCAGATCCAGCGCATGGTCGTCGCCCGCCACCTGGCGGGCCCCGAGTCCCGCTGACCGCCACGCGTGAACCGGGTCGTCCGACAGCCCGGTTCACGCCGGTGAAACTCGTTCGGGTGACGAGTCAGCAGGGATCCACGCGGCGGGTGGCTCAAGCGGGACGATGCCCGTATGAACGCCGGGCGGAGAACACCCCCTCTGGTCAGGTGCCCCCACTGCCGCCACCCGATGTGGTGGGACGTCACCTACCCCTACGCGCCGACGTGGTACTGCCCGACCTGTGTGCACCCCTCCGGGCGGCAGCGCAGCGAGTACGCCGCGCCGCCCCGGTGCCCCGAGGGGTGCGCGAGTGCGGTGATCCAGACCGGTGACGACGGCAGCCGGCAGTTCGTCTGCCACCGCAAATGAGGGCCACCGCGAGGAAGGCCACCGCGTGTGCGGAGCCGTCGGCGCCGGCTGTCCGCTCAAGCGTGCCGCATGCCCGGCACTCCCAGCGGGTGGGAGCCGGAACCACCGATGTGGGAGAACGGCTGGGTGCGCCAGTCCAGGCTCTCCGGCAGGGTGAGCAGCAGGGCCGTGTCGCAGTCGCGGGCGTCCAGCGACTCGTCGGCGGCGGCCGCCTCCTCCACGCCGCGTCCCGAGCCGGCGCAGACCGTGAGCCCGAAGGGGTTCCACGGCGACGGGCACAGGGCGTGCTCCGGGAGGACGTCCTCGTCCGGCAACAGCGCGATCGGACGCGCGCAGTCCGGGCACGTCACCCGGAACATCGAGGTGATGTCATAGGTCTCGTACGGACTGCCGTCGCCTTCATTGAGGCGTTCCAGGCTGGGCATATTCTTTCTCCCCCTCGGATGGGCCGGCCAGGCACCTCGGCCTCGGCCACAGCAAGCACTTCCCGCCTGTCGAGTCGGGTAATCGCCCTGGCCGCCAGGACACGGGCGCATAGGCGTGTTGTTCATCACATGGGTTGCGCGGGCGTTCGGGCCGTCGATAGTGCCCGGCCGACCGTGACGCAGTAGGTTGATCCGCGTGGAGGAGCTGGACAGAGAAATCGTGGAACTGCTCGTCAAGGACGGGCGGATGAGCTACACCGACCTGGGGAAGGCCACGGGCCTGTCCACCTCGGCGGTGCATCAGCGCGTGCGCCGGCTCGAACAGCGCGGTGTCATCCGGGGTTACGCGGCGGTGGTCGACCCCGAGGCCGTCGGCCTGCCGCTCACCGCGTTCATCTCGGTGAAGCCCTTCGACCCCAGCGCCCCCGACGACATCGCGGACCGGCTCGCCGAGATCCCCGAGATCGAGGCGTGCCACAGCGTCGCCGGCGACGAGAACTACATCCTGAAGGTCCGGGTGGCGACGCCGCTGGAGCTGGAGCACCTGCTCGCCCACATCCGGTCGCTGGCCGGGGTGTCGACCCGCACGACGATCGTGCTGTCGACGCCGTACGAGGCGCGGCCGCCGCGGGTGGGCTGACACCTTTCGGCCCGTCCGGCGAAGCGGCCCCGGTTACGGGAAGGGGCGGGCCAGGGGAGAGACTGACCCCATGAGTGAGCGCCCCGAACCGCACCAGGAACCCCGCACCGTGCTGCTGCGCCGCGGCGAGGTGCACAGCCCCGCCGACCCGTTCGCCACGGCCATGGTCGTCGAGCGCGGCCACGTCGCCTGGGTCGGCTCCGAAGGCGCCGCCGACTCCTTCGCCGACGGCGTGGACGAGGTCGTCGACCTCGACGGCGCGCTCGTCACCCCCGCGTTCACCGACGCACATGTGCACACGACCGCGACCGGCCTCGCGCTCACCGGTCTCGACCTCACCGGGGCCCGCACGCTCGCCGAGGCCCTGGAGCGCGTACGGGCGCACGCGGCCGCCCGGCCCGCCGACCGGGTCCTCCTCGGACACGGCTGGGACGCCAGCGCCTGGCCGGAGCGACGGCCCCCGTCCCGCCGTGAACTGGACGAGGCCGCCGGCGGCCGCGCGCTCTACCTCACTCGCGCCGACGTGCACTCCGCCGTCGTCACCACGGCCCTGCTCGACCTCGTCCCCGGCGTCCGCGACCTGGCCGGATTCGCGGCGGAGGCCCCGCTGACCGGCGACGCCCACCATGCCGTGCGCGCGGCCGCGCACGACGGCCTCACACCCACCCAGCGCCGCGAGGCCCAGACCGCGGCCCTCGACCGCGCCGCCTCCCTCGGCATCGGCTCCGTCCACGAGTGCGCCGGCCCGCAGATCTCCGGCACCGAGGACCTCGCCGGGCTGCTCGCCCTCGCGGCCGGCCGCCCCGGCCCCCGCGTCGTCGGCTACTGGGCGGAAGCCGTCGCATCCGCGAACGATGCCGAGCGCGTGCGGGAACTCGGCGCGATCGGCGCGGCCGGCGACCTCTTCGTCGACGGCTCCCTCGGCTCGCACACCGCCTGCCTGCACGAGCCCTACGCCGACGGCCCGCACGCCGGCCACACCGGCACCGCCCACCTCGACGCCGCCGCCATCGCCGCCCATGTCACCGCCTGCACCGAGGCGGGCCTCCAGGCCGGCTTCCACGCCATCGGGGACGCGGCGCTCACGGCCGTCGTCGAGGGCGTCCGGGCCGCCGCGGACAAGCTGGGCCTGGCCCGGGTCCGCGCCGCCCGGCACCGCGTCGAGCACGCCGAGATGCTCACGCCCGAGCACATCGCGGCGTTCGCCGAGTTCGCCCTCACCGCCTCCGTCCAGCCCGCCTTCGACGCCGCCTGGGGCGGCGACGACGCGCTGTACGCGCAGCGCCTGGGCGCCGAGCGGGCCCGCACCCTCAACCCGTACGCGGCCATGCTGCGCGCGGGCGTCCCGCTGGCCCTCGGCTCCGACAGCCCGGTCACCCCGCTCGATCCGTGGGGGACCGTTCGCGCGGCGGCCTTCCACCGCACGCCCGAGCACCGGATCTCGGTGCGCGCCGCCTTCACCGCGCACACGCGCGGCGGTTGGCGGGCCATCGGGCGCGACGACGCGGGTGTGCTGGTCCCGGGCGCGCCCGCCGACTACGCGGTCTGGGAGGCCGGCGACCTCGTCGTCCAGGTCCCGGACGACCGGGTCGCGAGCTGGTCGACGGACCCGCGCTCCGGCACGCCCGGCCTGCCCGACCTCATGCCCGGCGTCCCGCTGCCGGTGTGCCTGCGCACCGTGGTGGGCGGCCGCACCGTGCATGACCTGCGGGAGCGTCCGAACGAGTGACGTGACCCGCGTGGCGTACCGCCGAACGACGTGCCGTCGGCCTGTCGTCACCGGCGGTCACTCGCGGTACTGACCTGCTGATTTATGGCATATGCCCAGGTCGTGCCGGTGTTGACAGGGTGTGGTCGGCGGCGGGTAGGTTCTGCGGAGTCCACCACAGGACGTCCGGCCGGTGAATCTCCACACAGTCGTCGTACGCCGCTGGGCCGTGGGGCGGTGCGCCGGAGAGGGTGCGCCGCTCACTGGCAGCCAGGTTCAGCGCACGGGGGCGAGGGGGGTTCCGCCAGGCCGGCAGGTGCGACCCGGGTGGGGCCCGGATGTTCAGTAGACAACGGCTCTCGGTCGACCCGCAGCCAGCGGGTCCCAGGTCGGCCCGAAGGACGCCGGGCCCCCATTCGTCGGCACCGCGCTGAGCGGGATTCCCACCCAGGATCCGGGGTGTGTCCCGGGCGTTGTACGGTCGGCTCATCACCGCTCAGCTTCAGGAAGGCGCGACCGTGCCCCCGGGTCCCGAAACCACCGCCGACGCCATGGGCGGCGAAGCCGCAAACGGTAGAAGTGAAGCCGCAGACGGCAGGAGTGAAGCCGCAGACGGCAGGAGTGAAGCCGCAGATCAGCGGGCCGAAGCCGCGGACCGGACGGTTGACGCCGCACCTGAAGGGGACGCGGCCGCGGATCCGACGGCGGAGGCCGTCGCCGCCCCTCCGGCCCCCCGTCCCACCCGGCGCACCCGCCTCGCCCGGCTCGCCCGCCGCGAGGCGCCCCGCACCGGGCTCGCGGTCCTCGCCGGCCTGGCGCTCGCGCCGGCCTTCCCGCCCTACGACCTGTGGCCGCTGTCCGTCGTCGCCGTCGCCGCGCTCGGGCTGCTGACGCGCGGGCGCACGGCCCGGCAGGGTGCGTGGACGGGATTCGCCTTCGGGCTGCCGTTCTTCTTCGTGCTGCTGCGCTGGTTGCGGGTGGTGGGCTACGACGCCGTGGTCGGCCTGTCCGCCATCGAGGCGCTGTTCCTCGCCGTGCTGGGGGCGACCCTGGCCCTGACGTCGCGGCTGCGCGGGTGGCCGCTGTGGGGTGCCTGTCTGTGGGTCGCCGAGGAGCTGGCCCGTGACCGGCTGCCGTTCGGCGGCTTTCCGTGGGGGCGGTTGGCCTTCGCCAACACCGGCTCCCCGTTCACCCCGCTCGCGGCCCTCGGCGGCGCGCCCCTGGTCACCTTCGCCGTCGCCCTCTGCGGCGGCCTCCTCGCGTACGGCGCGGCCACCGCCGGGCGGCTGCGAGGGGTCCCCCGGCCCGCCGGCACCCTGCGGGCCGCGCTGCCCGGCGTGGAGGCCGTCGCGCTGGCCGTGGCCGTCGCCCTGGCCGGCTACGCCGTGCCCGTCCCCACGAAGGCCGACGACACCGTCGACGTCGCGCTCGTCCAGGGCAACGTCGAGAAGCCCGGCATGGACTTCCTCGGCCGCCCGATGATGGTCCTCGACAACCACGTCGACGCCACGCTCCAGCTGGCCCGGGACATCAAGGCGGGCCGGGCGGCCCGGCCCGACCTGGTGATCTGGCCGGAGAACTCCTCCGACCTCGACCCCTTCCAGTACCCGCAGGCGTACGACCGCATCCAGCAGGCGGTCAGGGCCGTGGGCGTCCCCGTCCTCGTCGGCGTGCTCGTCGACCACCCGGGGAAGAGCGGTTACGTCGACAACGACGGCGTCGTCTGGGACCCCAGGACGGGCCCCGGCGCCTCCTACACCAAGCAGCACCCCGTGCCCTTCGGCGAGTACGTGCCGTTCCGGGACCAGCTCAGCCAGGTCATCACCCGCCTCCAGCGCGTCCAGCGGGACTTCTACCCCGGCGACCACACCGGGGTGCTCCAGGTCGGCCCGGCGCGGCTCGGAGACGTCATCTGCTTCGAGGTGGCCTACGACGAGATCGTCCGTGACACCGTCAAGGCCGGTGCCCGCGCCCTCGTCGTACAGACCAACAACGCCACGTACGGCCGCACCGGCCAGCCGGAGCAGCAGCTGGCGATGTCCCGGCTGCGGGCCGTCGAGCACGGCCGGTCGGTGGTCACCGTCGCCACCAGCGGCATCAGCGCGGTGGTGGCGCCCGACGGGCGGGTGCTCGACCGGAGCGAGGAATTCACCCGTGATGTCATCGAGGCGCGCATCCCTCTGCGGGACGGCACCACCGTCGCCGACCGCACCGGTGCGGCGCCCGAATGGGCGCTCGCTATGGTGGGCCTTCTGTCCTGTGCGGCCGCGATCCTGATCGGCCGTCGGACGCGTACGGACCGGCCGAAGAAGAAGAGGCAGCAGTGAACGACGGTGGTCAGCGGAGATACGGGCCGCTCGGCACGACCTTGGTGATCATTCCGACCTACAACGAGGCGGAGAACATCAAGACCATCGTCGGCCGGGTGCGGTCGGCGGTGCCGGAGGCGCACGTTCTGGTCGCCGACGACAACAGCCCCGATGGCACCGGCAAGCTGGCCGACGAGCTCGCGGGCGAGGACGACCAGGTCAAGGTGCTGCACCGCAAGGGCAAGGAAGGGCTCGGCGCCGCCTACCTCGCGGGCTTCCGCTGGGGCCTGGACAACGGCTACGGCGTCCTGGTCGAGATGGACGCCGACGGCTCGCACCAGCCCGAGGAGCTGCCCCGCCTGCTCACCGCCCTCAAGGGCTCCGACCTGGTGCTGGGCTCGCGCTGGGTGCCCGGGGGCCGGGTCGTGAACTGGCCGAAGTCCCGCGAGATCCTCTCCCGCGGCGGCTCGACCTACTCCCGGCTGCTCCTCGACGTCCCGATCCGCGACGTCACCGGTGGCTTCCGTGCCTTCCGCCGGGAGACGCTGGAGGGCCTCGGCATGGAGGAGGTGGCCTCGCAGGGCTACTGCTTCCAGGTCGACCTGGCGTGGCGTGCGGTCAAGGCGGGCTTCCACGTCGTGGAGGTGCCCATCACCTTCGTCGAGCGCGAGCTGGGCGACAGCAAGATGAGCCGCGACATCGTCGCCGAGGCGCTGTGGCGGGTGACGTCCTGGGGCGTCGGCTCGCGGGTCGGCAAGGCGCTCGGCCGGGGCTGACCCCGCTCCCGCGTCCGGCCGCGGTCCAGGCACACTTGAGGCATGACGTTCGGAGCACCTCAGCAGACCGTGGACGGCCGGCCGGCGAAGCGCGGGCGGGCCCGCAGGCTCATCCCCCTGGGCGTGGCCGTCTGGGCCGTGCTGGAGATCTGGCTGCTGACCCTCGTCGCGGACGCGGCGGGCGGGCTGACCGTCCTGGCGCTGCTGGCGGGCGGCGTGCTGGTCGGCTCGTACGTGATCAAGCGGGCCGGGCGGCGCGCCTGGCAGCGGCTGGCGGGTTCCCTCCAGCCCGGCGCGGCCACGGCCGGGACGGCGCCCGAGGGCGGCGGCAACGGCCTGACGATGCTCGGCGGCCTGCTGATCATCCTACCGGGGCTGCTCTCCGACGCGGCCGGGCTGCTGTGCCTCTTCCCGCCCACCCGGGCGCTGCTGCGCAAGGGCCTGGAGCGGCGGCTGGGCCGCGCGGCGGCCCCCGGCACCCTCGGCGACGCCTTCCAGCAGGCCCGTATGCGGATGCCCGACGGCAAGGTCGTCCAGGGCGAGGTCGTCCCGGACGACGAGCCGCCGGCGCCGCGGCACGACGACCCGCAGCTGCCGCGCTGAGGCCCTGACGGGCCGCGCGGCGAAGCGCGAGGGAAGACGTACGAAAAGGGCCCGGGCCACTGCTGAAACGCAGTGGCCCGGGCCCTTGACGGTGCTCTCTCTATGCCGCCCTCAGGCGGACTTGCGGTTGTCCCGCGGATGCACGGCGATGTTCATGGCACCGGAGCGCAGGACGGCCAGCCGCTCGGCCAGCACCTCCTCCAGCTCCTCGCGGGTACGCCGCTCCATGAGCATGTCCCAGTGCGTACGCGCGGGCTTGCCCTTCTTCTCCTCAGGACCGTCGCCGTCCACGAGGAGTGCAACGGCGCCGCACGCCTTGCACTCCCACTCCGGCGGAATCTCCGCCTCTACCGAGAACGGCATCTCAAATCGATGCCCGTTCGGGCATGCGTACTCCACCGCCTGGCGCGGGGCCAGATCGATGCCGCGGTCGGTCTCGTAGCTGGTAACCACAAGTCGCGTGCCGCGGAGAGCTCGCTCACTCATGAATCGTGCCTCCCGGGCTTGGTCGCCCACAGGACAGGTGTCGCTGTCGTCGTCATCCGGTCAACGTCCGGTCGGCGGTGAAGATTCCCGTTGTAGGGACATGCGTCGCCCGTCGTGCCGCCCCTTGTTGTACCCACCAGCGCCCGTTTTGTCACATCTGGCAACGGATGTCACCCTGTGTTTCTGTCGGTTTAGCGCGCAGTAACGGTCCATCCGGTGGGTCGAAGGCGTACACTACCGGCCCGCCTGTCCCGTGCCTAAACCAGGTCCGGAACTTCGCGCGCCGCCGCCCCCACGGGAGCCGGCGCCGGGGTCGTCACCGGGACCGTCGCCGGGGTCTCCGCGGGCGTCGCGGCGGGCTCCTGGAGTGCGAAGAGACGCAGGAAGACCTGGGCCAGCGGCCCGATCGCCAGCGCGTAGAGCACCGTGCCCGCACCCACCGAGCCGCCCAGCGCGAAGCCCGTCGCCAGTACGGTCACCTCGATGCAGGTCCGCACCAGCCGCAGCGAGCGGCCCGTGCGCCGGTGCAGGCCGGTCATCAGGCCGTCGCGGGGACCCGGGCCGAACCGCGCCGAGATGTACAGGCCCGTCGCGGCCGCGCACAGCACGACCGCGAAGGCCAGCAGCGGGATCCGCAGCCACAGCGAGTGCGGCGCGGGGGTCAGGCCGAGGGTGGCGTCCATGGCCAGGCCGATCACCAGCACGTTGGAGACCGTGCCCAGTCCCGGGCGCTGCCGCAGCGGTATCCACAGCAGCAGCACCGCCGCGCCGATGATGATCGAGGCGGTGCCGATCGATATTCCCGTATGGCGCGCGACACCCTGGTTGAGGACGTCCCACGGCGCCAGCCCGAGCCCGGCCCGCAACTGCAGACCGGCACTCACCCCGTACAGCGCGAGCCCGACGTACAGCTGAAGCAGACGACGGGCGAGGCGCGACCCCCCTGATGCGGACAACGGATCCTCCTGAGCGAACGACTGAACGAAATATAGGCGGCAGGCCAGTGGTGCAAGTGGCCTGCCGCATGACAGTCTGTGGACTGGATCGCATAATGATCCATAGCCAATCCCGGGAAGGTGGACCGAAAAGATGAGTCAGTGGACCTCTTCGGTAGGAGCGCCAAAGCTGGCACAGCTCCTGGGCTCCCAGCACCGCCGCGACGGAGCCTCCGTCGTGACGCCCCTCGGCGGACGCCGGGCACCCGCCTACCGGTCCCTCGCGGACGGGATCCGGCTGCTGGTCCTGGAAGGCCGCGTTCCGGTCGCCGCCCGGCTGCCCGCCGAGCGCGAGCTCGCCGCCGCCCTCTCCGTCAGCCGTACGACCGTGGCCGCCGCCTACGAGGCGCTGCGCGGCGAGGGCTTCCTGGAGTCCCGGCGCGGCGCCGGCAGCTGGACCTCCATGCCCGCCGGGAACCCGCTGCCCACCCGCGGCCTCGACCCGCTGCCACCGGGGGCCGCCGGTTCGGTCATCGACCTCGGCTGCGCCGCGCTGCCGGCCCCCGAGCCGTGGCTGACCCGGGCCTTCCAGGGCGCCCTGGAGGAGCTGCCGCCCTACGCCCACACCCACGGCGACTTCCCCGCCGGGCTGCCCGCCCTGCGCCAGGCCATCGCCGACCGCTACACCGCGCGCGGCATCCCGACCATGCCCGAGCAGATCATGGTGACCACCGGAGCCATGGGCGCCGTCGCCGCCATCTGCCACCTCATGGCCGGCCGCGGCGAGCGCGTCGCCGTCGAGTCGCCCTCGTACGCCAACGTCCTCCAGCTCATGCGCGAGGCCGGTGCCCGGCTGGTGCCCGTCGCGATGGCCGACCGGCTCGCCGGCTGGGACCTCGCCGCCTGGCGCCAGGTGCTGCGCGACGCCGCGCCCCGCATGGCCTACGTCATCGCCGACTTCCACAACCCGACGGGCTCCCTCGCCCCCGAGGAGCAGCGCCGCGAGCTCGTCGAGGCGGTCCGGGCGGCGGGGACCGTGCTCATCGCCGACGAGACGATGACCGACCTGCGCCTGGACCCGGACGTGGAGATGCCGCGGCCCGTCTGCGCCTTCGACCCGGCCGGCAGCACCGTCGTCACCGTCGGGTCGGCCAGCAAGTCGTTCTGGGCCGGCATGCGGATCGGCTGGGTACGGGCCGCCCCCGACATCATCCGCAGCCTCGTCGCGGCCCGCGCCTACGCCGACCTCGGCACCCCCGTGGTCGAACAGCTCGCCGTCACCTGGCTGCTGACCACCGAGGGCTGGGACTCCGCCGGTGACATACGGCGTTCCACCACGCGGGAGAACCGTGACGCGCTGGTCGACGCGGTCCGACGGCACCTGCCCGACTGGGAGTTCACGGTTCCGCACGGCGGTCTGACCCTGTGGGTGCGCACCGGAGGGCTCTCCGGGTCGCGGATCGCGGAGGCGGGGGAGCGGCTCGGGGTGCGGGTGCCGTCCGGGCCGCGGTTCGGGGTGGACGGCGCCTTCGAGGGCTTCGTCCGGCTGCCGTTCACGGTCACCGGGGCGGTCGCCGACCAGGCCGCGAGCCGGCTGGCCGAGGCCGCCCACCTGGTCGCCAGCGGTGCGACCGCGGCCGTGGAGACGCCCCGGACGTACGTGGCCTGACCCGCCGTGGCCTGTCCGGCGGGTCATGCGAGCGGGCGGCTGCGGGCCGTGTCGTGCGCAGCACCGCTGCGCGGTGGTGTCCTCAATCGCCGGACAGGCTGAAAGTGGCTGAGCTCAGCCGCAAATCAAGCCCGTCCGGCGTTTGAGGACGCGCCCGCAGGGCGCCCGCCGCCGCAGGCGGCAAAGACGGCCCGCAGCCGAAGAGCCACCGGACACCGCCTAGGTGGCCTGAACGGGCAGCACGCCCTCGTCCCCGGTGTGCCCCCGGTCGGCGGCCTCGGACCCGTACGGCACCGGGACCGACGGCTCGGGCAGCAGCTCCAGCACCGCCTGCCGCTGCGTCTCGGCCGTGTCCTCGTCGTACGGGTCCGGCGTGGCCGGCACCTGCACGCGGTGCACGGGGCCCGAGCCCAGCCGCGCGTAACCCCGCCCCGGCGGCACGTCCGGGGGCGGGGTGGTGGGCGGCGGGGCGCCGAGAGCGGCCCGTACCTGCTCGGGGGTGACCACGCCGAGGACCACACGGGCACCGGTGTGCGTGAGGAGGGTCTCGTCGAGCTGTCCTGAGTTCTCCAGGTGTTCGGCGACGACGACCGTGACGTTGGCGGCCCGCCCGTGGCGCAGCGGCACGTCCAGCAGCCGCTGCGGATCGGGCCGCCCCTCGCCGGCGGCGGCATGGCTCAGGGCGGCGGGCCGGTCGAGGACCACCCACAGCGGGCGGCGGGTGTCGTGCGGAGCGGGTCGTCCCAACTGGCGGGCGTGGCCGGCGGCCAGGATGCGCCGCTCGGTCTCGTGGGAGACCCACTCCAGCGTGGAGAGGGCGCCCGCGGGCGAGGTCTCCACGGCCAGCACCCCCTCCCGGCCCAGGAGGCTGGCGTACTCGCCCGTGCCACCGCCGTCGATCAGCAGGACGTCGCCGTGGGGGAGCGCCTGGAGCGCGATCGAGCGCAGCAGCGTCGTGGTGCCGCCGGAGGGCCGCCCCAGGGCCAGCAGGTGCGGTTCGGTGGAGCGCTGGCCCGTCCGCCACAGGACGGGCCGCTCGTCGCGGATCCCCGCGTCGTCGGCCAGCGGCAGGGTCCGCTGGACGAGGAAGTCGTCGGTGAAGCCGAGGACGATCTCGCCGGGCACGGTCACGAACCGCTGGGCGTCGATGTCGGTCGGCAGCGGGGGCAGCACGCTCACGGTGAGGTGGTTGGCCTCCTGGTCCCACTCGAACCGGTACTCCCGTCCCCGGCCGGTCTTGGCCTGGAGCAACTGCTCGATCCGGGAACGCGACCGGGCCTCGCCGTCGGTGAAGTAGGCGGGGTAGCGCAGCTGGAGCGACACCGGCCGCCCGGTGTCGTCGAAGGCGTGCTCGGTGAACGCCCGCCGCCAGTCGCCCCCGTGCGCGTACAGCGGGTCGGGGTCCTCGGGCACCGAGAGGTACGGCACCAGGGCCTCGTACAGCACCTGGAGGCGCTCGTTGCCCTCTTCCGTCCGGACCACGGCGTCCGAGGAGCGCTCCCGCCGGCCGGCCCAGGCCGCCGCCATCATCAGCGCGATCGTGCCGAGCGCCGGCCCATAGGGAACGAGCGCCACGATGACCGTGGACGAGACCACCAGCATCACCGTGGGCCCGCGCCGGTCCCCGGGCATCCGCAGCCAGTGACGCCATCCCGCGACGGCCAGGGCGCGCAGTCCCCGCGCGATGGTGATCAGCGGATGGAGCACGTCGGCGGCGTTGTCGGCGGCGGAGCGCGCGAGCTCGCGCCCGCGGGAGAGGGGAGTGCTGACGGTCAGGCTGCTGGGGAGCGCTCGCCGGCCCACGTCGGTCTCCTGTGTCGGTGCGGACGGTGGGGGCCGGTCAGAACTTGAGGCCGCCCAGCAGCCCGGCGAGGCTCGCGCTGCCCGCCTTGATGCTCGGGGCGATGGCCGTGCTCGACAGGTAGAAGCCGAACAGGGCGCAGACGAGGCCGTGGGAAAGCTTGAGGCCGTCCTTGCGGAAGAACAGGAAGGCGACGATTCCGAACAGCACGACGCCGGAGATGGACAGGATCATGACGTTCTCCTGAGTGGTCGGGGACGCTCACCACGCGTTCCTCAAGACTCACAGAAAGTATTAATAAGGCAAAAGCAAGCTTTGACGCGCGAAAGTTTCGAATCGCATGATCATCGAGGGGAGGTGCTGTAAGGGCGAAAAGGGCGAACCGCTTGAACACGGGCGAAAGCCGCCCTTCGGTGATCGCCGCCCCCACACGGCAGCGCGTGCCGGCCCCCGCCGGACCCGTCCTGGATTCACCCGTACGGGCGCGTCCGCATCCCGCCGGACCGGGCGACTCGCGGGAGAGATGCCCATGATCTTCGCGTGCGCGGCCGTACGTAGGGTAGGGCAGCACTCACGTGACGAAACCCCCGCCAGGCGTTGAACCCGGAGGACCGCAGCCCATGACCGAGCCGACCCCCGAGCCCGAGCCCGCACACGACCCCGAGGTGCTCCAGCTCGCCGCCAAGGTCTTCGACCTGGCACGACACGGCGACACCGACACCCTCGCCGCCTACGTGGACGCCGGCGTGCCGGTGAACCTCACCAACGACCGGGGCGACACGCTCATCATGCTGGCCGCCTACCACGGCCATCTCGACGCCGTCCTGGCCCTGCTCCGGCGCGAGGCCGACCCCAACCGCCCCAACGACCGCGGCCAGACACCGCTCGCCGGGGCCGTCTTCAAGGGCGAGGACGAGATCGTCCGCACCCTGCTCGCGCACGGCGCCGACCCGTCCGCGGGGACGCCCTCGGCGATCGAGGCGGCCGGGGTCTTCGGCCGCGAGGACCTGCTGGAGCTCTTCCGGGGCGAGTGATCCGGGGCGCGCGGCCCGCCTCCCCTCCCGCCACGGGAACGGAAAGCGGGCCGCGCGAGGGCCGGGAACGGGCGGCGGCTTACAAAGTTCTTAGAACCGCCGACTATCAACTCCTCATGCACACCTTCACTTCCTGCCGCACCGCCCGCACCGTCCGCGCCGCCGCGGTCGCGCTGGCTGTCACCCTCCCGTGTGTCTCCCTCGCCGCACCCGCCCACGCCGGTCCGCGCCCCGCCCGGACCGCCGAGGTGCACGGCCGGCTCGTCGACATCGCCGTCCGGGGCGGTACGGCCACCGTCGACACCTCCTCGCTGCGCGTGAGCGCCCGCACCGGCCACGGCACCGTCGAGCTGTCGGCCCCGGCGGCCGCCGCGCCCGGCACCCCCGGGCCCGTGAGCGTCACCCGCGACGGCGCCCGCTGGACGTATCCCGACAGCGGACTGACCGTCACCGCCCGCGCCGAGCGGGGCCGGCTCCTGATGTCCGTCACGGCGGGCGGCGCCGCCGACCGCACCCTGTCCTGGCCCGTCACCGGCACCGACCGCGCCTCCTCCGCCCTCCAGCTGCCGCGCGGCGAGGGACTCTCCCTGCCCGTCGCCGACACCTTCTGGAACTCCGCCGACGCCGGACTCACCGACAGCGACCTCGACCTGAGCTCGGCGATGTCCATGCCGCTGTGGGGCTACAGCATGGGACGCCAGGGCGTCGGCTACATCGTTCCCACCGACATCGGCACCTCCCTGCGGGTGACCTCCGACCACGGGCGGCTGCGCACCACCGCCACCCACCGCTTCTCCCGCGCCGGGGGCACCACCGACTACACCGTCGCCTTCAGCCTCACCGACGGCTCGCCCGTGGCCCCCGCCGCCGACTACCGCGCCTGGCTGAAGGAGCACGGACAGCTCGGCAGCCTGCGCGCCAAGACGGTGGCCTCGCCCGCCACCGGCAAGCTCCTCGGCGCCTTCCACGCCTACCTGTGGGGCGACGCCCGCACGGCCGAGGGCATCGGCAAGCTGCGCACGCTCGGCGTCGACCGGATGTGGCTCGGCTACGACGCCGACGACAAGCCCATGGACGCCGCCGCCGTCACCGCCGCCAAGCGGGCCGGCTACCTCGTCGGCCCGTACGACTCCTTCGCCAACGGCCAGGACCCCGCGACCTCCGACGCGCCCACCTCCGTCTGGCCCGACAAGGTCCACCCGGACTTCTGCGTCGAGGGCGCCGACGGCAAGCCGGTGCCCGGCTTCCACGACCGCGGCTGCTACCTCAGCTCCGAGGCGTTCGAGAAGGCCGAGCCCACCCGCCACTACCTCGCCGACCGCACCCGGAAGATGACCGCCAACGGCGCCGACAGCTACTTCCTCGACGTCGACGCCGCCGGCGAGCTCTTCCGCGACCACAGCGCCGCCCACCCCATGGACGAAGCCCGCGACCGCGCCAACCGGCTCGCCCGGATGAAGCGCCTGACCGACCGCGGCCTGGTGCTCGGCTCGGAGTCCGCCGGCGCCTGGTCCAACCAGGTCCTCGCCTTCGACCACGGCTCGGGCACCCCGGTGGCCGACGGCCTCTGGAAGGCCCAGAAGGACAAGGAGAAGTGGGGCGGCTACGCCCCCGCCAAGGCGCCCGGCATCTTCTTCAAGCCCGCCGAGCTCCCCGCGCCCGTGGCCAAGGCGATGTACGACCCGGCCTACCGCGTCCCGCTGTACGAGACCGCGCTGCACGACTCCGTGGTCAACACCGAGCGCTGGGAGCTGTCCTACGACAAGCTGCCGCGGCAGAAGACCGACCGCGCGCTGCTGGCGATGCTCTACAACACCCCGCTCAACTTCGTCCTCGACGGCGACTCGATCGAGAGCCGGGGATCCGAACTGGCGGCGCTCCAGAAGTACTTCAAGCCCCTCCACGAGGCGGCCGGCGCCGAGGCCATGACCGACTTCCGCACGCTGACCGCCGACCGCACGGTACAGCGCACGGTCTTCGGCGACGGCACGCTCACGGTCACGGCGAACTTCGGCTCCGGCGCGTACAAGGGCCTGCCGGGCGGCTGCGTGGACGCGAAACTGAAGGGCGACAAGGAACCGCGCCGCCTGTGCCCGGCTGACGTCAACCGGTAGACCATCGCCGGGCGGGCCGAGGGCCCGGCCCGTCCGGCGATGCCCCGCGGAACGGGCGGGTCAGTCCGGAACCCCTCCGGCCAGCACCGTCTCCACCGTGTCCGCCTCCTCCGCCGTCTTGTCCTCCCGGTACCGCAGCACGCGCGCGAACCGCAGCGTGACCCCCGCCGGATACCGCGTCGACCGCTGCAACCCGTCGTACGCGATCTCCACCACCAGCTCCGGCCGCACCGTCACCACGAAACCGTCGTCGCCGACGGCCAGCTCGCGCAGGCGCTCCGTCTGCCACGCCAGCACCGCGTCCGTCAGCCCCTTGAACGTCTTGCCGAGCATCGCGAACGAGCCGTCCGGGCGCCGCGCCCCCAGATGGAGATTGGACAGCTTGCCGGTCCGGCGGCCGTGCCCCCACTCCGCCGCCAGCACCACCAGGTCCAGCGTGTGCACCGGTTTGACCTTCAGCCAGGACGCGCCGCGCCGGCCCGCGCTGTACGGGGCGTCGAGGGACTTGACCACCACGCCCTCGTGGCCGCGCCGCAGCACCGCCTCCGCGAAGTCCCGCGCCGCCGCCCGGGCACCCTCGTCCGCCGGGTCGGCGACCACCAGCCGGCGTACGCGCAGCGGTTCCGGCACCACGCGGGCCAGCTCCGCGTGACGCTCGGTCACCGGGAGCGCGAGCAGGTCGCGGTCGTCCACGGTCAGCAGGTCGAAGAAGACCGGTGACAGCGGCACCGTCACCGCCGCCTCCGCCACGTCCAGCCGGGAGCCGACCCGGCCCGCGATCTCCTGGAACGGGCGCGGGCGGCCCGCCTCGTCCAGGGCGATGACCTCACCGTCCAGCACGGCCCGCGTCACCGGCAGCTCCCGCGCCACCCGGGCCAGTTCCGGCAGCCGCTCGGTGATCTCCTCCAGCTTCCGGGTCCAGACCCGGACCACCTCGCCGTCGCGGTGCACCTGCACCCGGATCCCGTCGAGCTTCTCCTCCACCGCGCACGGCCCCAGCCGGTCCAGCGCCTCCTCGACGTCCTTGGCCGTGTGGGCCAGCATCGGCTGCACCGGCCGCCCCACCTCCAGCCGGAACCCGGCCAGCGCCTCCGGGCCCCGGGCCAGCAGCTCCCGGGCGACCGCGCCGAGCGAGCCGCCCAGCATCACCGCCCGCCGTACGCCGGCCGGGTCCGCGCCCGCCGCGGC
>NZ_JAGGOL010000068.1 GCF_018614525.1 Streptomyces sp. ISL-11 | reverse complement strand
GGCGAGGCCCGCGTCGAGCGGGCCGGGCAGCTTGTCGCCGGCGACGGTGTCGGGCCGGACCAGGGCCACGCGCCGGCACCCGGCCGCCAGCTGGTGGCCGCTGCCGGCGAGGAGCGCGGCCGAGCCGCCGTTGACGGGGTACGACAGGGGGCTGGTGAACTCCTCGTCGGTGACGCCGTAGCCGCCGATGAAGGGCGTGCCGGACGCTTCGAGCGGTGACAGCATCGCCCGCCCGTGCCGGCTGTACGAGCCGACCACCGCGACGGCCTTCTCCCTGACGGCCCGGCGGGCGCACTCCGCGGCGGCGACGCTGTCGTCCCGCTCGTCACAGGTGATGACCTTGAGCTCGCGCCCGTGGATACCGCCCGCCTCGTTGACCCAGCGGGCGTACGCGGCGGCCATGGCGGGCATCCCGGCCATGTCGGCGGTCCGCGTGCCCATGGGCGCCCAGGCCATGACGGTGATGGGCTCCCGGGATCCCCCGGAGCTCCCCGGGAGCCCACCACAACCGGCGAGGAGCACCGCGCTCACCGCCGCGGCCGCGGTGGCGGGGAAGGGGCGGAAGGTCAGGCGTCGCCGTCCGGTCATGTCCCCCGACCCTGCCGCGCCCCGGGGAACGGCCGAGTGATCACGGCGCAACGTCCGATGACCCGGGGATGAATTGCGGGGGCCCGGCGGGGCCCGTCAGGCGGGAACGTACGATCGATTGCTGTGCAAGGTTCGGAGAAGTCTTCCCGTCGCGGCCGCCGCTCGACCACCATGGGCGGTATGCCGCTCAATGACATGCCGTGGTGGCGCTGGCGCGCGAATGTGCGCTCGGCGCTGCACATGCTCTCGGACCCGGTCTTCCAGCAGGAGTGCTGGCTCACCGGCCGTGAGGGCTTCGGAGACGTGACGGACGCCGTCTACCGGCTGGTGGAGGACACCTGGCTGGACAACTGGTCGGCCGAGAAATACGTCGGCACGGTCCTGCGGGACTCGGGCGAGGCGGCGCTGGTCGACGTCGCCGTGCTGCGGGTGCTGCGGATCATGCACCAGGTCGGGGCCGATGCCCCGGTCTCGGCCTATCTGGAGCACCACGGCTGGCCGGAGGCGGTACGGGCCGCACGCGAGGCACACGTACGGCTGGCGGCCGGCGACGGCGACGACCCGGACGTGCCGCCGCGCTCGCTGGACGTACTGGCGCGGTTCACCGGCGTGCGCTGAGGGAGCCCGTCGGTCCCGAGGTGCCCGGCGGGTGTGCGACGCTATTGGGCTATGAACGCCTCGCAGTCCCCTGTCGCCGAAGGGGCCCCCGAACAGTACGTCCTCACCCTCTCCTGCCCGGACAAGCAGGGCATCGTGCACGCGGTGTCCAGCTACCTCTTCATGACCGGGTGCAACATCGAGGACAGCCAGCAGTTCGGCGACCGTGACACCGGCCTCTTCTTCATGCGCGTGCACTTCGCCGCGGAGGCGCCGGTGACCCTGGAGAAGCTGCGGGCCAGCTTCGCGGCGATCGGCGACTCCTTCCACATGGACTGGCAGATCCACCGAGCCGAGGACAGGATGCGCATCGTCCTGATGGTGTCCAAGTTCGGGCACTGCCTCAACGACCTGCTCTTCCGCTCCCGGATCGGCGCGCTGCCGGTCGAGATCGCGGCGGTGGTCTCCAACCACACCGACTTCGCCGAGCTCGTCGGCTCGTACGGCGTCCCCTTCCACCACATTCCGGTGACCAAGGACACCAAGGCGGAGGCGGAGGCGAAACTCCTGGAGCTCGTCCAGGAGGAGGACGTCGAGCTGGTCGTGCTCGCCCGCTACATGCAGGTGCTCTCCGACGACCTGTGCAAGGTGCTCTCCGGGCGGATCATCAACATCCACCACTCCTTCCTGCCGAGCTTCAAGGGCGCGAAGCCCTACCACCAGGCGCACGCGCGCGGTGTGAAGCTGATCGGTGCCACCGCGCACTATGTGACCGCCGACCTCGACGAGGGCCCGATCATCGAGCAGGAGGTCGAGCGCGTCGGCCATGAGGTCACGCCCGACCAGCTGGTGGCCATCGGCCGCGACGTGGAGTGCCAGGCGCTCGCCCGCGCGGTGAAGTGGCACAGCGAGCACCGGGTGCTTCTCAATGGTCGCCGGACGGTCGTCTTCGCCTAGGTGGTGTTTCCGGCTGCGGGCCCGCTTTGCCGCCTGCGGCGGCGGGCGCCCTGCGGGCGCGTCCTCAAGCGCCGGACGGGCTTGATTTCGCTGGGCTCAGCCCCTTGCAGCCCGTCCGGCGATTGAGGACACCGCCGCGCAGCGGTGGTGCGCACGGACGGACCGTCACAGGCGGGACAACGACGCCGTCGCGAAGAGGACGTCCTTGATCGCTTCGCGATCGCCCGTGTGGCCCGCGGCCGCCTCCTCCGGCGGGATGTGGCCCGCCGCCAGCCGGCAGAACTCGATGCCGTCCAGGGCGACATGGGCGACCGTCTCGTCCGGTGCGGCGGTGGCCCCGGGGGAGTCCAGCGGGATGTACCAGTGGCCGCCGCCGCTGCCCTCGACCTCCAGGTGGAGGGTGCGGCCCGGGGTGCCGGCCGCGACCAGGGTGCGGGCGGGCGGGGCCAGCCCGGCGCGGCGGCGGCCGGCGATCGCCGTCGGCAGCATCCTCGCCGCCAGGCCCACCATGTGCTGGAGGTGGGCGGGAGCGGGCGCCCCGTACGGATAGTCGATGGCGTCGGCGATGTCGGTGGCGTGCACCCAGCACTCGAAGGCGCGGTCCACGAAGGAGTCGCGCAGCGGCAGGCTGAACCGGCCGTACGACACCGCCTGATCGGCCACGCCGCTGTCGGCGAACGACACGCTCCGTATCACCGCGTGGCCCTGCTCGCGCCAGGCCGACCGGACCGCTCCGGGCGGCCGGTCGGCGGCACCGTCCGGATGCGCGGACCAGAACGCCTCGGTGCGCTCGGTGGGCGAGGCGGTGGTCTCCCCGGCGAGCGTGCCCAGCGGGTCCGGCAGGCCGAGCGCCGCGGCGACGAGGCCGTCCACCGCCATGAGGTGGCCGATCACCGCGGCGGCGGTGGTGTCCCGCGCCACGGCCCGCTCGCCGTCGAACCACTTCAGGCGCACCGGCGCCCGCCATTCCGCCTCGCCGATGTCATGGAGCAGGGCGTCGAGCCGTGCGGTCTCCGCGTCGTAGGGCGCGGCCCAGCCGGGCACCGGGATGCGGGCGGGGCGGCGGCCCAGGCAGGAGGCGAGCACCCGTGAGCGCAGCCTCGGGTCGAGATCCAGATTGTCCTCGGGATGCAGCAGGGCCACCGCGTCGCGCAGCCGGACGGCCTCGTCGGCGCAGGTGGCGCAGTCGGTGAGGTGCTCCTCGACGGCGGCGGTCTCCTCCGGGGAGCAGGCGGCCAGCGCCCAGGCGCCGAGCAGGGACCTGAGCACCTTGTGGTGCGCGGGGCCGGAGGCGGGTTCGGGAAGGGGCGGGCCGCTCATCGCGCGCCTCCATGTGCGGGTGGCGAGGCCATGCGGGGCGCGTGGTGCGCGGTGGACAGCAGTTGCAGACCGAGGCGCAGGCGGCGGCGCGCCTCGTCCTCGGTGACACCGAGGTCGGCGGCCGCCTGGCGATAGTCGAGCCGGCGTAAATAGGCGAGGTCGAGGGCGGCGCGCAGTGGGGCGGGCATGGAGGTGACGATGTAGTCGGCGCGGGCGGCGGCGGACGCCTCCCGGACCTTCCGCTCGATCTCCTCGGGCGTGCTGTGGCCCTCGCTCTGCGACCGCCTCAGCCGCTCGACCGCCTGACGGTGGGCGAGGGTGGCGATCCAGGAGCGCAGGGAGCCCTGCTTGGGGTCGTAGGCGCCGGGGTTCTCCCAGACGTAGCCGAACACCTCCCGGGTGACGTGGTCGGCACCCGTCTCGTCGTCGAGGACGCGGTGGGCCAGTGTGTGGACGAGGGAGGCGAAGCGGTCGTAGAGCTCGCCGAGCGCCGCCGCCTCACCGTGGGCGAGCCGCTGCTGCATCTTGCGGTCCCACCGGGGTGGTGCGTCGGTCGCCATGCTGCCCCCTCCGTCCGGTACGCGTCGTCCGCGTGCCCCATGCCGTGTCCCCAAGCCGTGCCCGCGCACACCCTGTTCATGCACGTCCCCGCAGGTGCAAGACGGCCGCATGTGCGTGTGCCCAGCGTCACATACTCGACGAATGTAGTCGCAGGGTCCGACAGCGCAGACCTCTTTATCGCAAAGGGAGCTCCTTGATCGGCTGCGGATGGTATTGCCAGGGTCACTTACCGCACGCTTCAGCGATCGTTATAGATCGTACGTGCCCGAATGTGCCGATGTGTTATGCGGGCGTGACCGTATCCAGGAGGATTCGGGGTTCCAGCTGGGCATAGGGTCGATGGGTGCCGAAGGGCGCCGCTGCGTTTCACGGGGGAGCTGCCGGGCAGCCGCCCCCGGGGAAGGGTCCGTTCCGGGGAACGGGACACCGAGCGAAGGGGCTTCGAGCGCGTGACGTTGAAGGTGAAGAACGCCGAGCACGGGGACTGGGCGGTCCTCCAGGTCTCCGGCGAGATGGACCTGGTGACGTCGCCGGTCGTCCGGCAACGCGTCCACGACGCGGTCGCCGACGGGCGGCGCAGTCTGGTGCTCGACCTGGCCGAGGTGCGCTTCTGCGACTCCAGCGGCGTCGGCGTCCTGATCGCCGCCCGCCGGTTGATGCGGTCCTGTCAGGGCCGGCTGAGGCTCATCCTGCCCGCGCAGGGCGCGGTGGACGGTTCGCACGTCAACAGGGTGCTCGGCGCACTGGGAGTGCGCCGCCTCTTCGAGATCTACCCCGACCTGACGACGGCGACCGTCGAGCCGCGCGACAGCACCAAGCCCCTCTCCGCGTAGGGCACCGCGCCGTCGTCCCTGGAGGGCCACGCGCCTTCGTCCCTACCCTTCGCGCGGCAGACCGGCCCGTACGACGAAGCCGCCGTCCGCCGTACCGTGCGACTCCAGCGTTCCGCCCAGACTCTGCGCCCGTTCGCGCAGCCCCACCAGACCGTGGCCACCGCCCGGCAGTTCCGGCGCCGGCACGGCCGCGTCCGCCGGACCGTTGCGGACCTCCACCCACAGCGTGTCCGCGTCGTCCTCGGTGACGCGCACGCGCACGCGTGCACCCGGCGCGTGCTTACGCGCGTTGGTGAGCGCCTCCTGCACCGTACGGAACGCCGCGCGCTCGACGGCCTCGGAGCGCTCCGCCGCCGGGTCGCACGCGCTCTCGTACGCCACGTCCATGGCGCTCAGCTCGATCAGCCGCGGCAGGTCCGCCAGACGTGGCTGCGGCGTGAGCTCCTCGGTGTCCGCGCCGGCCGCGCGCAGGATGCCGACCATGTGGCGCAGTTCCTCCAGCGTGCGCACCGACAGCTCCCGGATCTTCCTGGCGCCGTCGCGCGCCCGTTCGTCCTCCGTGCTGATCTGCACCGCACCGGCCTGCAGGCTGATGAGGCTGACCTGGTGGGCGACGACGTCGTGCATCTCGCGGGCCAGCCGGGCGCGCTCGGTGGCCAGGACCTGTTCGGCCAGCAGCCGGTCCTCGCGGGCGCGGCTGCCGGTCAGCTCGTCGAGGCGGGCGGCGAGCTCCCGGCGGGTGCGGACGAGCAGCCCGAGCGCGATGGGCGCGGTGGCGGTGAAGCAGGCGTCGACGAGGTCGAGGGCGGACTGCCGGCGGTTCGACAGGGACAGCTCGGAGAGGGGGTACGGCAGGAAGTGCGCGGCCACCAGCAGCACGGCCGCGCCGGTGAGCAGCCGTCGGTCGGGGCGGCGGGTGGTGACCGTGTAGAGCGCGATCATCGGCGCGAACCAGATGTAGCCGAGGTACATCCCGGCCAGCGTCGTCAGGAAGACGGTCACGGGGAACCGCCGCCGCCACAGCAGCGCCACCGCGGCGAGCAGCGCCATGCCGAGGCCCAGGCCCCAGCCCGACCCGTTGACCAGCAGCGCGTCCATCACCGCGAGCAGCGCGGGCACGATCACCGGCAGCGCGGGCCGCACCACGGCCGCCGCCCTGTTCACCGGGCGCCGCCGCGCGGCGGGCCGGCGTCCGCCGGGCGGTGCGAGGTGACCAGCCCGGCGCGGTCGGCGATGACCGCCGCCTGGACCCGGTTGAGGCCGCCCAGCTTGCCGAGGACGGCGCGCACGTGGTCCTTGACCGTGCTGGACGCCAGCCCCATCCGCTCGGCGATCTGCGGGTTGGCCAGCCCCGCGCCGAGGTGCGTGAGGACCTCGCGCTCGCGCGGGGTCAGCCCGGCCACCGCCCGCGCGGCCGTCGACTCGGCCTCGGCGGCGAGGTAGCCGCCGATGACGGCCCGCGTCACCCCCGGGTCCAGGACGCTGCCGCCCACCGCGAGGGTCCGTACCGCCTGCACGAGCTGCTCCGGGTCGGTGTCCTTGAGGAGGAACCCGGTGGCCCCGGAGCGCAGTGCGTCCGCGAGGTACTCATTGGCGTCGAAGGTCGTGAGCATGGCGACGGCGGGCGGGTGCGGGAGCTCGCGCAGCGCCCGCAGCACCGTCAGGCCGTCGACGTCCGGCATGCGGATGTCGAGCAGGACGACGTCCGGTGCCTCGCGGCGCACGGTGTCCACGGCCTCGCCGCCGCCGCAGTCGGCGACCACCTCGATGTCCGGGGCCGTGCCCAGGATCATCCGCAGCCCGGACCGGACGAGCTGCTCATCGTCCACCACCGCAACACGGATCACCGACCGTTACCCCTTCCTGTACCACCGGGGCCGCCCGTCGTCCCTGGCAACCGCCCAGCCTGCCGCACCGGCCGGAATCCGGCACTCCGCATCACCCCCGCCGATCGGCGGGGGTGGTTCCGGACCCACGGCGGATTCCACCCGGCCGCCCGGCCGGGCAGAGTGCTGTCCATGCTGCATCATGCCGGGGCACGCCCCCGCACGACCGGCCACGGACGGCGCGCCCGCGCCGTCCTCGCGGCCGGAGCGTGCGTCGCCCTGGCGACGGCGTGCGGCAGCCCACGGTCACAGGCCGCCGCGTCCCCCACAAGCGGCGGCCTGTCCGTGCGGTACGAGGCCCCGGCGCGCGGCGGCGCGGACGAGCGCGCCTTCCTCCGGGACCGCGGACTCGCCGAGCGCGTCGCGAAGGACCTCAACGGCTCCCTGCGACTGCCCGAACGCGTCGAGGTCGTCGGCCGCTCCTGCGAGGTGGACGGCGTCCCGGAGTACGACGAGGAGACCCGGCGGATCAGCCTCTGCTACTCCTTCGTGGCCGAGGTGCGCGGCATGTTCGAGCGCGACCGCCCCCGCGACGCGGCGGAGCGCACCGCCGGAGTGATCACCGAGACGCTCTACCACGAGGCGGGCCACGCGCTCGTGGACACCCTGGACCTGGAACCCACGGGCAGCGCGGAGGACGTCGCGGACCAGTTCGCCGCCTACCGGCTCATCCCGCGGGGCCCCACGGGCCGCGCCGCCGTCCTGGCCGCCGCCGACAACTACGCCCAGTACGCGCGCGAGACCGCCCCCGAGGACGTCGACCTCACCGACGAGCACCCGCCGGACGCCGCCCGCGCGGCCGGCTACCGCTGCTACCTCCACGGCGCGGCCCCCAAGGCGTCGGAGGGTCTCGTCGACGGCCGGCTGCTGACCAAGGAGCGTGCCGAGGGGTGCGAGCGGGAGTACGAGGAACTGCGGCGCGGCTGGGACCGGCTGCTGGCGGGGCACTGGCGGTGACGCCTTCCGGCTGGTGAGCCGGAAAAAGCGGCTGAGCCCAGCGAAATGAAGCCCGTCCGGCGCTTGAGGACGCGCCCGCAGGGCGCCCGCCGCCGCAGGCGGCAAAGACGACCCGCCCCGCCGCAGGCGGCCACGCGGCAAAGGCGGCTCGCGGCCGAAGATCTCCCGGACACCGCCTAGAGCGGCGGCGACGTCGGGGCCGGCCCCAAGGTCGTCGTCCCCGGGGCCGCCCGGTGCCCCAGGCCCGTACGGTACGCGTCCAGGGCCGCGTCGATCCGGCCCGTACGCCGCAACAGGTCGCCCAGCAGCCGGCACAGGTCGGCGAGGTCGCCGGCGGCGCCCGTGCGCTCCAGGAGGGACAGGGCCGCGCAGTAGTGCTCCTCGGCCGACTCCGTCTCGCCGCGCTCCTCCGCGATGAGGCCCAGCAGCCGGTGCGCGCCGCCCGCGTGGACGGCGCCGCGCTCGGCGCCCAGCGCCGACGGGGCGAGCAGCGGGCTCAGCAGCGCCTTCGCCTCGGCGGCCTTGCCGCGCCGCCGCAGGACGTCCGCGAGCTCCACCTCCACCTGCACGGTGAACAGCGCGGCCCGCTTGGACGCCAGCATGTCGCGCGCGGTGCGCAACTCGCTCTCGGCGCCGTCCAGGTCGCCGTTCTGCGCGCGGACGTAACCGCGCATCCAGTGGCAGTGGGCGAGCTCCGTGCGGATGTGCAGCTGGAGGTAGAGCTCCTGCGCCTTGGCCAGGGAGGCGTCGGCCTCGGCGATGCGCCCCTCGGCGATGAGGGTGCGCGCGACCCCGCGGTGCATGCCCGCGACGAGCGCCGGATTGTCGACCTGCGGCGCGAGCGTCAGCGCGAGCTCCGCAGCGTGCGCGGCCCGTGCGTGCGCCCCCATGTCCATGTACGGCGCGATGGACGCCGTGTAGAGCAGCAGTAGCGCATCGGGATCGTGCATGCCGGAGGCGTTCAGCTCGTCGACGGCCGTCTCCAGCAGATAGCAGGCGTAGCGCAGTTCGCCCGCCAGCAGATGGGCCGTGGCGCGCCCGCGCAACGCGGGGACGCGGCGCGGCAGCGGCTCGTCGGCGAGGAGCCGTTCGGCGGCGGCGAAATGCTCGCGCGCCTCGGTCAGGTCGCCCGTCTCCAGCGCGCAGTCGCCGAGCCCGAGCAGCGCGCCGGCCTCCTCCGGCGCGAGCCCCAGCCCGGCCGCCTCCTCGCGCAGCGCGCCGAACAGCGCGGCCGCGTCCTCCGCGGCACCCGTGGCCAGCGCGCGCCGGGCGTCGGTCAGCCGCATCCGCACCTCCGTGGCCAGCCGTGGCGACCGGCCCGTGGTGAGCTCCTCCACCGTGGTGCCCAGCCGCTCGGCGAGGTGGCGCAGCGCGGTCCCGGAGGGGCGGACCTTCCCCGCCTCCAGGGTGGAGACGTACGCGGCGGTGTACGCGGGCTCGGCCAGCTGCCGCTGGGTGAGCCCCCGTTCCGTACGCAGCCGCAGCACACGCCGGCCGATGTCCGCGGGCGCGTCCGCCGCCCGTATGCCGTGGGTGCCGTTCTCGGTCACTGCTGCCCCTCGATAGGTTGTGCCGGTGGATTCCGTGGCACCGGCCGCGCTCCGTCGTGGGCCGGCGCCGTGAGTCGATGGTGTCCGCGCTCTGTCCGCGTACTACGTGAAGAAGGACCGATGTTCGAGGTCACAGAGGAGTCCACGGCCGAGGCCGCGGGAGAGTCCTTCACGGGAACGGCCGTTCTCCGTCAGCCGGGTCTCGTGCTCACCGATCACCACTTCGACGTGCCGCTCGACCATGACGATCCCGGCGGCGAGCGCATCCGCCTCTACGCCCGCGAGGTCGTCGCCGCCCGCCGCGCCCAGGACGACCTGCCCTGGCTCGTCTACCTCCAGGGCGGCCCCGGCTTCGCCGCCGGCCGCCCCGTAGGCCGCGAGAACTGGCTCGACCGCGCCCTGGAGGACTACCGCGTCCTCCTCCTCGACCAGCGCGGCACCGGCCGCTCCACCCCCGCCACCCGCCAGACGCTCCCGCTCCGCGGCACGCCCGCCGCGCAGGCCGCCTATCTGGCGCACTTCCGCGCCGACTCCATAGTCCGCGACTGCGAGCTGATCCGCGCCCGGCTGACCGGCGGCCGGCCGTGGACCGTCCTCGGACAGAGCTTCGGCGGCTTCTGCGCGGTCACCTACCTCTCGTACGCGCCCGAGGGCCTGGCCGCCGTCCTGATCACCGGCGGGCTGCCCTCCCTGGACGCCGACGCGGACGCCGTCTACCGCGCCGCCTACCCGCGCATGGAGCACAAGTCCCTCGCGCACTACGCGCGCTACCCCGCCGACGAGGCCGCCGCCCGGCGCATCGCCGCCCACCTCAGCGCCCACGAGGAAGTGCTGCCCGACGGCACCGTCCTGACCGTCGGCGCGTTCCAGCAGCTCGGCATCCTCCTCGGCACCGGCGACGGCTCGCACCGGCTGCACTATCTGCTGGAGGACGCGTTCGTGGACACGGTCGACGGACCGCGGCTGTCCGACGCGTTCACCGAACAGGTCGCGGCGATCCTCTCCCGCGCCCACTGCCCGCTCTACGCGATCCTCCATGAGGCTATCTATGCCCAGGACGGACAGGCGACGCACTGGTCCGCCGACCGGGTCAGGGCCGAATTCCCGCAGTTCGACTGCCCCTTCGAGCCCGGCGCCCGCTTCCTGTTCACCGCCGAGACCGTACACCCATGGATGCTGCGCACCCACTCCGCCCTGCGCCCCTTGCGCGACACCGCCGAACTCCTCGCCGAGCGCAAGGGCTGGACGCCCCTCTACGACCCCGACCGCCTCGCCCGCAACACCGTCCCCGTCGCCGCCGTGATCTACCACGACGACCTCTACGTCGAGACCGAGCACTCCCTGCGCACCGCCCGCGCCATCCGGGGCCTGCGCACCTGGGTCACCGACGAGTACGAGCACGACGGCGTACGGGCCGGGGGCCGCGCGGTGCTGGACAGGCTGCTGGGGCTCGTACACGACGAGGTGTGAGGCGGCGCGGGGGCGCGACGGGCGCGGCCGGCCGGCGCGGCGGGCGAGGAAACGGCCACGCTCTGCTGTCACTTGAGTCCTCTTCGATTTCCCTGAGTCACATCCATTGCCCAGGGCTTCCCGAGCCTCTACGTTAAGCCGCGCCTTAACGAGACTTGACCCGCCACTTAACAGGAGGCGGGTCTCGGGAGGAACCCCCCATGCGCAGACGAATATCCCTCGCGACCGGCGTCGCCCTCACGGCGACCCTGGCCGCGACCCTCACGACCACGCTCACCGGCACCGCCTCCGCCTCCGGTGCCACCCCGCGGGCCGAACGCACCCAGCACGTCGAGTACTTCACCGGTCCCGACGGTCACCCCCGTCACACCACCGTCCCGGCGTCCCCCACCCCGCCCCGCTCCCTGCTCCCCTCGGCCGCCGGTGACGGCGCCGTGACCCCGGTCGTCGAGAGCGGCCCGGTCGGCAGCAAGCTGGACGTCGTCTTCATCGGTGACGGCTACACCGGCGACCAGCAGGGCGACTTCCACGCCGACGTCCGCACCAAGTGGGACAAGATGTCGGCCGTCGAGCCCTACGCCTCGTACAAGGGCCTGTTCAACGTCTGGGCGGTCGACGCGGTTTCCCAAGACTCCGGTGTCTCCGGTGACCCGGTCCAGGAGGTCAAGAAGAACACCGCCCTGAGCTCCGGGTTCTTCTGCGACGGCATCGAGCGGCTGCTGTGCGTGGACACCGGCAAGGTCGAGTCGTACGCGGCCAAGGCCCCCGCCGCCGATCTCGTCGTCGTCCTGTCGAACTCCACCAAGTACGGCGGCGCGGGCTACAACGACGTGGTCTCGAAGGTCGGTTACGACGGCGTCGCCACCGCCTCCTCCGACAACGCCAAGTCCGACCAGGTCGCCATCCACGAGACGGGCCACTCGCTGGGCAAGCTCGCCGACGAGTACCAGTACGACGAGTACGGAACGTATACGGGTGCCGAGCCGTGGGAGACCAACATCAGCAAGCTGACCGCCGAGGAGCAGACGGCGCAGCGGCAGAAGTGGTACCGCTGGATCGGCCGGACCTCACCGGACGGCGGCACGGTCGGCGCGTTCGAAGGCGGCGGCTACTACCCCAAGGGCCTCTACCGCCCCACCGATAACTCGATCATGCGCACGCTGGGCCATGAGTTCAACCTGCCCGGCCGCGAGGCGATGATCGCCGGCTTTTACCGCCACGCGAAGCCGCTGTCCAGCACCTCGGGCACGTCCGGCAAGGTCGGCCGCGCCGAGCGGGTCACCGTCCGACTGGCCACCGCGGGCACGACCGTGCGCTGGTACGTCGACGGCCGCGAGGTCTTCTCCGCCCTGGGGCGCACGACCGTGATCCCGCGCTCCCTGGGCGTCCCGGCGGACGGCCGCCCGCACACCCTGAAGGCCGTGGCGGTCGACCACACGGACGCGGTCCTCGACCCCGCCCTGCGCGAGCGCCTGACCGGTTCGCTGAGCTGGCAGGTCGTCCGCTAGACGGTGTCCTCTAGGCGGTGTCCTCAAACGCCGGACGGGCTGCTGTGCTGTGTCCTCAAACGCCGGACAGGCTGACATCGGCCGAGCCCAGCCAAATCAAGCCCGTCCGGCGCTTGAGGACGCGCCCGCAGGGCGCCCGCCGCCGCAGGCGGCAAAGCCGGCCCGCGGCCGAAGACCCGCCGGACACCACCTACTCCGCACCCACCGCGGCGGAGCCGAGCACGGCATCGAGCAGAGAAGAGCCCGCATAGGCGCGGACAAGCCGATCGCAGGAGCGGGTCAGCGTGGCATCGACCGCCGCGCGGACCCGCTCCGGTGGCTCGCCCGCCGCGAGCGCCTCGTGCAGGGCGTCGAAGACGAGGTCGCGGACGACGATGGCGAAGGACGCGAACACCCTCAGCTCCTCGCGGAGTTCCGGGTCCTCCACCGCGTGCGGCCCGGCGCGCTCGACGAGCAGTTCCGCCAGGTGGTCCCGCCGCTGCCCGGAGAAGGGCGCGTAGCTGCGGCGGAGGGCGGGGCTGCCGAGGAGCACGCGCGAGAAGACGCGGCTCTGCGCGAGGGCGTCCTCCCCGCACAGCGCCAGGTCACAGGCGCGGAAGGCCGCCCGGCGCAGCCCCTCGACGAGCCCGGCGCCCGTCGTCGCGTCCCCCATGGCCTCCCACAGCTGGGCGTCGAATTCCTCGCGGCGGCCGAAGAAGATGTCCTCCTTCGAGGCGAAGTGCGTGAAGACGGTGGCCGGTGCCACGTCCGCCGCGGCCGCGATCCGGGTGAGGGTGACGGCGTCGAACCCCTCCTCGGCGAAGAGCCGGAAGGCCGCCTCGGAGATCGCGCGGCGGGTGCGTTCGCGCTTGCGTCCCCGCAGCCCGGTGGTGGCGGGGGTGCACGGTGCGGCGTCGGTGGCCTCAGGGGCCTCGGCAGCGGATCGGGCGCTCGTCATGGCCCCAGGATAGCCGCCCGGCAAGCAAAAATAGAGATGCTACATTTTTGGAGAGCCTCTATTTTGGGCTCGTGGGGGACCTCCCCGGCCCCGGCCTGCCCCCGCCCGCCCCGCTTCCCCGCTTCCGTGAGGACGTCCCCGCCATGAGCACCGGCATGAGTTCCGGCCCGTCGGCACCGCCGACCGCCGCCCCCGCCTCGACCTCCCGGGCCCCGCTCTCCGCCCGAGGCCCCAGGTCCACCGCCGCGATCCTGCTGATCGCCTGCGCGGCGCAGTTCATGGTCATCCTCGACGTGTCGATCGTGAACGTGGCCCTCCCGGCCATGCGCGACGAACTCCACCTCAGCGGCGCCGGCCAGCAGTGGATCGTCAACGCCTACACCCTCGGCTTCGCGGGCCTGCTGCTGCTCGGCGGCCGTGCCGCCGACCTCGTCGGTACCAAGCGGGCCTTCCTCGCCGGCCTGGCCGCCTTCACCGTGGCCTCGCTCGCCGGCGGCCTCGCCACCGACGGCACGCTGCTGATCGCGGCCCGCGCGGTCCAGGGCATAGGCGGCGCGGTCCTCGCGCCCGCCACCCTCACGCTGATCATGACGACCTTCACCGAGCCGGCCGCCCGCACCCGGGCGATGGGCGCCTGGAGCGCCGTGATGGCGGCCGGTGGCGCGGCGGGCGCGGTCATCGGCGGCGTGCTCACCCAGTACGCCGGCTGGCGCTGGGTGCTGTTCGTCAACGTCCCGATCGGCGTCGCGCTGCTCGCCGCCGCCCTGGCGTACGTGCCCGCCACCGCCTCGCGCGAGGGCGGCCTGCGCCGCCTCGACCTGCCCGGCGCCGTCTCCGTCACCGCCGGCCTGACCGCCCTGGTCTACGGGATCATCTCCACCGAGACGCACCGCTGGGGCGCCCCGGTGGTCTGGGCGCCGCTCACCGCCGGTGTGCTGCTGCTCGCCGCGTTCCTCGTCATCGAGTCCAAGGTCGCCCACCCCCTCGTACCGCTGCGGATCCTGCGCCGACGCAGCCTGGCCGCCGCCAACCTCGTGGTGATCGGCATGGGCGCGGCCACCTTCGCGATGTGGTTCCTGCTGTCCCTCTACTTCCAGCAGATCCTCGACTACAGCGCCGTCCAGGCCGGCCTGTGCTTCCTGCCCGGTTCGCTCGCGATCATCGCCGGTGCGCAGCTGGCCACCCGGATCATCGCCCGCACCGGCCCGCGCCCGCTGCTCGTCACCGGCATGGCGCTCAGCACCGTCGGCTTCCTCTGGCTCTCGCGGATCACCGCCGGCGGCACCTTCGCGAGCGACGTGCTCGCGCCGTTCGTCCTGGCGACCTTCGGCGCGGGCCTGGCGATGATGCCCGCCACCGTCGCGGCCACCAGCGGCACCGACCGGGCCGAGGCCGGGCTCGCCTCGGGCCTCGTCAACACCTCCCGCCAGGTCGGCGGCGCGCTCGGCCTCGCCCTCCTGGCCACCATCGCCTCGCACACGAGCGCCGGCCGCCTGGCGGACCACCCGCAGGACGTCGACGCGGCACTGACCGCGGGCTACGGGCGGGCGCTGCTGATCGCGGCGGTGTTCACCGCGTGCGCGGCCCTGGGCGCGCTGGCCGTGCCGGGCAGGACGCGGCGGGGCTGACGCGCGGGGCCAACCGGGCAGCGGGCGGGGCGGGGCAGGGGCGGGGTCACCTCACCAACTCCCGCTCCAGGGGCGTACGGAACCGGGGTGTGACCCGTACGTCCCCCAGCCAGCCGGACAGCCGGGCGACCTCCGCGGCGATCGCGGAGGCCGCCTCGCGGCCGGTGTCCTCCAGCGGCCGCCAGACGATCGTGCCGTTCGCGCGCTGGGCCCAGCCGCCGACGATCCGGCCGTTCCACCACACGGTGGGGCCGATGTTGCCGGCGCGGTCGAAGAGGGCGGGCACGTGCTCGGGGCCGAGGTACCAGTCGCGGCCGCGCCACCCCATGGCGGTGGGGTCGAGACCGGGCAGGAGGGCCGCCCAGGGCCCGGTGGGCTCGATGTCCGCCGCGTCGTCCGGTACATCGTCCGGCAGGACGTGGCCGACGCCCTCCGTCAACCGCACCTCTTGGGCGCCCACATCGGCCAGCGCCCCGCGCGTGTCGCCGAGCGTCCAGCCCGTCCACCACTTCAGGTCCGCCTCCGTCGCCGGCCCGAACGCCGCCAGCCAGCGCCGCGCGACCTCCGCCTTCGCCTCCCGCACGTCCATGTCGGGGATCTGCGGCACGGGCGCCCACGGGTAGAGGCTGCTGGTCCACGAGCCGCGCGGCCGGCTGCGGCGTACGTGCCCGTCGGAGGCCAGCAACCGCAGCAGCCGGCTGCCGACGCTCTGCCGGCCCTCGTACGGCTTGCCGGCCGACACCACGATCGTCTCCCGCAGCACGGGCACGTCCTTGGCGAGCTCGGCCGTCGTCGCCTCCCCGCGCGCGGCGAGGGCGGCCAGCACCTCCTTCTCGGTGCGCGCGAGCCGCTGCTCGTCCCAGCCGCCCCCGGTCCCTTCCCGCAGGAACTTCACGAACGCCGCCCGCTCGCGCGCCGCGATCGTGCGGGCCGTGGAGGAGTTGACGTACGGTGCCAGCCCGGTCGTCACGGCGAACAGGGTGCGCCGCATGGACAGCAGCTTCACCAGCGTGACGTCCTCGTACAGCGCGCGCTCGACCTCCGCCGACGACGGCTCGGCGAGCCGCGCGCACGCCGACAGGTAGACGGTGGCCGCGTCGGTGGCGTGCAGCGCCACCAGGGCGTCCGCGACCTCCTCCACGGTCCCGACGCGGTGGGCGGGCGCGAGCAGATGGCGACGACCCAGGCGGGCGCGGCGCTGTTCGTCGGTGACACGGGGGCGGGGGCTGCTCATGGAGCGAGCGTAGGAAGCAGGGCGGAGGCTGTCCTCCTGGGGGCCCGCGTCCGGGCGAACCCGGGGCGCTGTGGACCGCCCAGGTCAATACGCCGGCCCACCGCTTCCACGAGCGCCACCGCTTCTACGAGCGCCACGGCTTCGTCGCGGCCGAGCGCACGGACGGCGCCGGAAATGAGGAACGGGAGCCCGACATTCGCTATGTCTGGCTCCCGTAGGACTCCCGGAGGAGGTGGTGCACTCGGCAGGATTCGAACCTGCAACCTCTTGATCCGTAGTCAAGTGCTCTATCCGTTGAGCTACGAGTGCGGGGCGTTGCGGGGACAACTTTACAGGAAGTTCCGGGGCTCGATCGCACGGGTGCCCGTCGCGGGGTGGCGCCCGTCGCGGGGTGCCCCGGCGACGCGCCTTCGAAGGACGCGCAGGAGCGCGTACAGCATCGTCGCCCCTGTGGCGATGCTCACGGCGTGCTGGGACGCGGCGACGACGAGGTTCTGCGGCTGGGGATCGCCGTGGGGGACCACGGCGAAGTACAGGGTCACCGGGAGCTTCCAGCCGCCCCAGGCGAAGAGTGATCCGGAGGCCACTCCCGTGAGCGTCACCGGTATCCACAGGGGGAGACGGGTGGCGCGGCGGGTGGTGCGGCGGGTGGTCAGCGACCAGAGGGCGCAGCCGCCGATCAGCGCCCAGAGGCCCGCGTTGCCGGTCATCAGGGACGGGTTGAGGTCCCGCAGGCCCGGGTGGTCGATGCCGGCCGTTCCGCCGCAGGCCCAGTACAGCCCGGCCAGGCCCAGCACGGCCGCCGCCGCCACCGCGAGCCCGGCCGGCCACGGGCGGAGTGCTCCCGCCCCGGCGCGTCCGTCCTCCGGCGCGTCGTCTCCCACCGGCCCATGGAACGCCTGGGGCCACCGCTCGCACAGGTAGAGGGGGAGAGCCACGGCCAGCCCCACGGCCATGCCGAGGAAGCCGACCCCGATCAGGGCCACTTCCCAGCCGGGCATCGCCGCGTCGCCGCCTCCTCCACCCGCGTCGCCGCCCGCGCCGCCGTTCCCATGCTCCTCCGACCCCTTCGCGCCCAGGAACTGGCTGATGAGCATGTATGGGATCACGGGAACCAGGAACCCGGCCCCCACCCACGCGCAGAAGATCACGGGAGCCGCCGGTAGCCGCCCGCCCCACGGCCGCGCCAGAACCAGCGCCAGAACGATCCCGATCGCGGCCATCCCGACGGTGACGGTGTTGAGCACCACCCACTCGGTGATGCTGAATCCCTCTCCCATCGGCAACAGCCCCAGCAGTGTGCCGACGACCCACGACACCTTGATCAGCAGGTAGGGCGTCAGTGTGAGCGCCGCCCCGTAGGCGGCGACCTTCCGGACGGTGCGCCACCGTTGCTCTCGCCTCATGCGAACCAGTCTCAACTCGCCCCGGGGTCCGGCGAATCCCTCTTTCGGCTTCTCCGGGTCCGCCGATCGGCGGAGCCTCAGCGCTCCTTTGGTCGCGGGCGCGCGACTTTGGTCTCGGGGGCGCACACACGGCCCCGCCGTCCTCGTCCGGGGCGGCCGCGGTGTCAGACCTGATCAGCGAGGTCTGGTCGGTCCCGTAGGGGGTGGGGCATCCGCCATCCCCTAGAGGCCCCGATGGGGGTTTCCCCCTTGCGGCCCGGGGGGTCGCACCATGTCCCAGCGGAGCGGCCGACGGCATGATCCACCCATGACTTCACGGCGAACAAAAATCCGGATTCTGGCTGGTGCGGCGGTCCTCGGCAGCGTGTCCGCCCTGGTCGCTCCGGCCTCGGCGGCGGCCGGCCCCCACAGTGAGCGGGCACAAGACGGGGCGGTCGTCTCCGTCGAGCAAGCGGCCGACCTCACAGCGCAGGAAGTGGCCGCGGAACTCCGGGGAAACATCGACTCGTCCCAGGTCCGCTACGGCGTGACCGCCTATCGGGTCATCTACCGCACCACTGACAGCGCGGGCGTCCCCACGACCGCGAGCCAGCTCGTCGTCCTGCCCAAGAATGGGACGCTTCACCTGACCACTGTCTCCTGGCTGCACGGCACCACCGTCTACCGCAAGGACGTCGCCTCGGAGAATCCGAAGTCGAACGACCGGCTCGCCGCACTGCTGTTCGCCTCGACCGGGCGCGCCGTTTCGGCGCCCGACTACGTGGGCCTCGGCTCGGGCGAAGGCTTCCACCCCTACGGTGACCCTCGTGCCACCATCGCGGCCTCGGTGGACGGCCTGCGCGCGGCCCGGACCGTCGCCCACCGGAACGGCCGGGAGCTGAAGCGGAAGGTTCAGGTCAGCGGGTTCTCGCAGGGCGGCCCCGCAACCATGCTGGTAGGCCGGGCGCTTCAGCAGGGGGGCGCCGACCGCTACTTCCGGCTGGGGGCACTCGCCCCGGTCAGCGGCCCCTACGACCTCTCGGCCTTCGAGGCCGCCGCAGCCGACGACAAGATCGCCAAATCCGGCATCTACCTCGCTTACTTCGTCACCGCCTGGAACAAGATGTACGGCCTCTACACGTCACCCGGCGATGTCTTCCGCTCCCCCTACGCCAGCGATGTGGAGGGTCTCTTCGACGGCTATCACACCACCAAGCAGATCGTCGACAAACTCCCGGCGGCCTCCGAGGACCTGTTCACCGAGGGCTTCCTGAACAAGATCCGCAAGCCCGACGGTGTCCTGAAGGACAAGCTGCGCCCGATGGACAACACGTGCGACTGGCGGCCGAACGTACCGGTGGAGATCTACCACGGCCGGGGCGACAAGGACGTCGACTTCAGTCACGCGACGTACTGCGCCGACCAGTTGACGAGGAACGGCGCTGCTCCCCGGCTGACCGACGTCGGCGACTACGACCACAACGGATCGGTGCGGCAAGCCCTGCCCCGGATCGTCAGGTTCTTCGAGGAGTCGGCGAAGACCGACTGAAGCGCGCCACCGGCAACGGCTGGTCGAGCGGAGGGGGCACCCGACCGTGCCGTTCGTCGCCCGTCGGACATGTCCTGGACCCACCGGACACGCCCTGGCCCGACCCCTTGTGCGGCGGGGCGCTGCGACGAGGTGGAGCGTCGCGCGGATGCGCGCGGACATGCGGGCGATCAAGTCGAACGGCTCGCGGCCCCGGGCTCCTCCTCCGAACCGCTGGTGTGCCGGCGCAGCGTTGTGGTGGCGATGTCCAGGAAGTCCTGTGCGGGGCCCGGGCAGTTGCTCTCCGGTACCGCCAGGCAGGTCTCGACGGGCGGGGCGTCGGTGACGGTCAGGTAGACGAGGTCAGGGCGGGAGTACGAGTCCGCGATGCTGACCGGGACGAGCGCGATGCCCTGCCCGGAGGCTATGAGCTCGAACTTCTCCTCCAGTGAGGACGTCCGCCGCGTCCTGCCGCCGAGGATCGGCTCACCGTCGAGATCGGACGACGTGAGGGCGCGGCGGCCGGCCAGCGGATGCGTCACGGGCAGGCATGCGACCTTGGTCTCGTGACCGATGGGGATGGTGCGCAGCCCCGAGTCGTCGAACGGGCGCCGGAGGTACCCCAGGTGCGCGCGGCCGTCGCGGAGCGGCGCGTCCCGTTCCCACCAGCGCAGCGGAAAGACATCGATGACGGCCTTCGGATGGCTCGCCGCGAACGTCCGGATCGCTTCCGACACGTGGAGGCCGGGCGAGAAGGCGACGACGAGCCGCTGCTCACCCCGCTGGGCTTCCTGCACGCGCCGCAGCGCCACGTCCACCACCGTGGTGATCCTCGACGCCTCGTCATACAGCTGTTTCCCCGCCGGGGTCAGCTCAACGCTGCGAGTGGTCCGCGTGAACAGCGGGCACCCCAACTCCTGCTCGAAGGAGCGGATCTGCCGGCTGAGGACCGGCTGCGCGATGAACGGCGCCTGTGCCGCCCGGCCGAAGTGCCGGTGCTCCGCCACCGCGACGAAATAGCGGAGCTTCCGCAGATCCAGATCCATGCCGTAACGGTATCAATGCGGCCGGAAGGGTATTGGACGTCCGGCCGAACCCCTCGGAGACTTGCAGCGTGATCGCCACACACACGCCGACGGCCGACGCCGCCAGCCGATTCCTGTGCTCTCCGGCAGGACAGCACCCCGTCCTGCGGCGCTGACATAGCGGCCATCTCGCGCGGCCCCGCCGAACTCTCGGATGCCGCCCGTGAGCGCAGCCCTGCCGAACCGGCTCACTTCTTAAGGAATTACATGAACGACACCCGCAAGACCGCCCTCATCATCGGGGCCTCACGGGCCCTGGGCCTCGGGCTCGTCGCCGAATACCTTCGTCGTGACTGGGACGTCATCGGCACGGTCCGCGGCAGTCGGCGCACCGGCCTGCACGACCTGGCCGAAGCATCCGGAGGGCGGCTGACCATCGAGTCACTGGAGATGACCGAGCCGGAGCAGATCTCGGCATTGCGCGACCGCCTGGCACGGCGCACCCTCGACCTGCTCTTCGTCAATGCCGCCATCACACGCGGCGATGTGCCCATCGGTGAGGTCCCGACGGATATGTTCGCCGAGGTCATGATCACCAACGCTCTCAGTCCGATGCGCGTCGTGGAGTCCCTCCGCCCGCTGGTCGCGCCGACCGGGACGATCGGCGTCATGTCCTCCGACCAGGGAAGCATCACGTTGAACACCGAAGGCGGACAGGACCTGTACCGGGCCAGCAAGTCCGCGCTGAACCAGTTGATGCGCTGCTACGCCGTCCGCCATGCCGGGGACACACAGACGCTGCTGCTCATGGATCCGGGCTGGGTCCGCACCGAACTCGGCGGACCGGACGCCGATCTCAGCGTGGAGGAGAGCGTTCCCGGCGTCGCGGAGACGATCGAGCGCCACCAGGGGAAGCCTGGCCTCCACTTCGTTGATTACCAGGGGCAGGTCGTGCCCTGGTAGACCCGGGGATCCGCTGCGGCCGCGCTCACCCCGCTCATGCCCACGCCTGCTCCGCGCCGCGTCAGGCGAGCCGCATGCGGTAGCGGAGGGTCCGCTCCTTCGCGGTCATGGTCATCTCGCATGCCTCCATGGGCAGGCCGTCCCCGGCGAAGACGATCCGCGAGAGGACCAGCACGGGCTCGTTGTCGCCGAGCTCCAGCGCCTCGCGTTCGCTCTCCGTGGGCATGCGAGCGGTGACCGCCTCCTCGACCCGGGTGGCGGTGTACCCGAGGTCGGCGAGCAGGGTCACCGCGCCGCCGGGCACCTTCCTGGGCTCGGCGAGCGCGGTGCCGGCGGCGACACGGGCGGGGTAGTAGGAGTCGGCGAGCTCGACGGGCGAGCCGTCGAGAAGGATCAGGCGCCGCCGCACGATCACCTCTTCCCCGTCGGCGAGCCCGAGCGCCCGCGCGATGCCGTCCGGCGGCACGACGCCTCCGGCCCCGAGCAGCCGCTGCCCACCACGTCGCTTGTCTTGGGCGGCTTCCTCGGCCCAGGCGTCGGACTGCCCGGGGGTGCGCGGGGTCAGGTAACGGGTGGAGTCGCTGTCCCAGGACGGTTGAGGTGTGGGTGCGGGCACGGTGGCGTTTCCCTCCTCCGGGCGCCGGTCATTCCGGCGTGAACTCGTACTGAAGCTCATAGAGATGCCCGGCTTTGGCCATGACCGCGACCTCGACGGGACGTTCGTTGTCGCTGTAGACCACCCGAAGTGTCCGGAGAACCGGCAGGCTGCCGGGCAGTCGCAGCGCGGTGTACTGCTCCTGAGTGGGTACCCGGGCCGAGACCTTGTCCACGCTGAGGCGAGGCGGGAATCCCAGGTCGGCGAGGAGGGTCGGCGTACCGCCCTTGATCCGTCGGTGTTCCATGAGGGCCGTGTCGCGGGCGACGTTCAACGGGTAGTAGCACTTGACCAATTCGACCGGCTCGTCATCGATCAGGAGTATCTGGCGGCGCAGCAGAGCCGTGCCGCCTGCGGCGAGGTTCAGGGCTGCCGCGACGTCCGCGGAGGGCGTGGCCTCGGATACGCCCAGAAGCTCGCTGCGGGCCCGGCCGCCATGCTTTGTCGCCTCGGTGAGCCAGCGGTACGACGCACCCGCTGGGGACGGTGCCATGTACGACGCGGGACGCATGGTTCGCTGGCGCCGCCCGCGTACGGTCACCGCGGTTCCGGGCCGTCCGATGACCAGCCGTTCTTCCTTGAGCAGTTGCAGGGCCTTCTGCACCGTGGCGCTGGAGGCGTCGAACCTGGCCTTGAGCCGGGAAGTGGACGGCAGGTTGTCGCCAGGCCCCAGGTCACCACTCATGATTTCGTCGCGCAGATCCGCGGCGATCCGCTCATGCAGTGAGCGACGGTCCGATGCGTCCGCCTCGCTGATGCTCACGATGCCCTCCGGCCGTTGACCTTTCGCCCTTTGTGGGCTCCCACGTTATGCGACCCCTAACGGATTAACGTCAGCTGGGATCCATTGCTGCTATTCGCGAACAGCGCTACAGTCCCGCGCGGGAGGTGCGGAACAGTGACCTATAGAAACGGCGCGTTCGTGGTGGACACGCGCGAGGGACGGATCGCGCAAGTGGTCGATGGCAGCGGCAGGCACACGCGGGTGCGGGAGCCCGGCGGGGGGCGGGAGTGGGAAGTCCCCTTCGCCGCCCTGCGTTTGGCGACAAGAGAAGAGCGGGAGGCGGCCGGGCTGTGGCCGGCCGGGACCAGGCCCCTGTACGGCTGCACGGAATGCGCGGAGCTGGATGCCGCGTACCGGGCCGCCGCGCAAGGGAGTGACGAGGTCGAGACGGGCAACGCCCTCGTCGCGCAGCGGCGGCACTGGCGGTCGGCGCACACGCCGGTGAAGGAGTGGAGCTGATGTCCGTACGCGCGAAGGAATGCCGGCATCAGGCGGGGTGGTCGCACGGTCGGGGCGAGTCGCGGTGCCAGGGGTGCGGGGTCGTACGGTTCACGGACTACGGGGCCGTGCGGCCGACGGAGTTGCCGCAGACGGTGGTCCCTGGCGAGCGCGCCCGCCACGCGGACCGTGCGGCAGCGCAGTGGCTGGCGCAGGCGGCGCAGCGGGCGGTGCGGCTGCGTCGTATGCGCAGGGCCGTCTTCGTGGCGGTGGCCCAGACGGTCTGACGTCCGTGCGGCGGCCGGGCTGCCCCAGGGGGTCCCGCCGCGCCGCCGGACACCACCCGGCGCCGAGGGGTCAGGCGGTGCGGGCAGGTATGAGCCCCAGGGCGCGGAACGTGACCCGCTGGTCGAACCACAGCAGCCCCACCGTCACCGCGGCCATGACGAGCCCGACCGCCACGTGGGCCGCCGTGGAGGTGACCGGGGCGCCGACCACACCCAGCAGGACGTGCACGCCGAGACGAAGGGCGACCAGGGCGAATACGATCTTGCGGGTGCGGGAGTTCTTGAGCATGGCCTTCACCAGCTTCGTACGGCGGCGCAGCACCGTCAGCCCGATCACGATGTTCACCGCGCCGAGCGCGACAAGCACCATCCAGGCGTTGTCCCACGCCTTGCACAGGTCGAACGCCGCACCCAGGGCGCCTTCGAAGGCGAAGAACCACACGGGCAGGGGCTTCACCTCGGACAGAGCGGCAGCCTGCGTGTTCTCGGTCTGCCCCTCGGTGATGCCGTTCATGTGCCCCGCCTCTGGTGAGTGATCTGGTGTGCCGTCTTCCTGACACCCACGATCATTCCGTCGGGCGGGCGCCGGGGGCAGTGCGGGGTGTACTCCATTCCCCATGACAAATGTCGTATGGGCCCGTCGGCGCGGACGCCGTCGCCCAGGCCCTACCCGCCGCCCTCCGCGATCGCCCGCAGTGCCGCCACATGCCGCCGGTAGACGGCGCGGCCCTCGGCGTTCAGGGAGAGCCAGGTGCGAGGGCGCCGCCCCACCCGTCCCTTGTGAACGGTGACCCAGCCCGCCTCCTCCAACGCCGCGACCTGCTTGGAGAGCACCGAGTCCGAGACCTCGACCAGGTCGCGTACGAAGCCGAACTCGGCCTTGTCCAGCGGTGCCAGCGCTGCCACCACCGACAGCCTTACGGGAGCGTTCAGCAGGGGCGCGAGGCCGTGCCGGGGGTGCTTGCCCCCGGGCTCGCCGGTCGTTGCCTCTTCTTTCACGACGACCGGTGCCCCTCCCGCCAGGCACCCGTGGCCAGCGGCAGCGCACACCCCACCGCACTGACGACCGCGAAGGCCCAACTGTCCCTGAAGACCGTGGTGCCGAGAACGACCGTCAGGGCGAAGACGGTGGCCCACGAGCCGACCAGCACCCCGTGCGTCACTCCGAAGCCCCGGCGCACCGCGCGCTGCCGCGTGGAATAGATGGTCAGCCCCGTCACGAGCAGTGTGTTGGCCAGTGCGTAGACGGTCGCCGACGTGGGGCCGTGCCACAGGAGGGCCATGGGAACCAGAACCAGCTGCGCGGCCGCGAACGCCCAGAGGTAGCGCGCGTACCAGCCGCTTCGCGTCCGCGCCGACCGCTCCAGTTCGGCCGCCCGCCTCAACGTCGTCGCGGCGTCCGTGAATCCGCTCATGCCCCGTCCCCGCCCCCTGTGCTCGTCAGACCTTGGCCTGCTGTCCTCTCTTTCCAGAATGACTTGTACTTTCCAACTTGGCAAGTATGGGTCGCCGCTCCCTCCCGCGAACCTTTGCCCAACGGTCAGCCCACTGTGCGCACCGCCGCACTACCGTCTCGCCCCATGGAAACGATCAACGTTGTCGACGTGGCCCAAGGGCTTGGCGCGGCATGGAAATCTCAGGTGCTGGGTGACCTCGGCGGGACCCGTGTGAAGGCGCTGCGGATGGACGGCGCGGAAGGCGAAGAGGAGGTGCACGGCGATGCCGAGGCGCTCTTCGTCGTCGAGGGGGCTCTCGAACTCGACCTCGACGGCACCCGTCTGACCGTCGGTCCGGGCGAGCTGTGCCTCGTGCCGCCGCGCACACCGCACGCCGTGCGGGCCGGAAGCCACGGCGTGCTGATCATCGTCGAGCGGTAGCGCGGCGAAGCGGACGGTACGGAGGCGGTGGGCCGGGGGGAGGTGGGGAAAGATGGGCGTATGGGGACCTTCGCTGCGCACGATGGTCTGATCGCCGGACGCTACCGCCTCAGCGCGAGGATCGCTCGCGGCGGTATGGGCACCGTATGGCGTGCCACGGATGAACTGCTGGCCAGAGAAGTCGCGGTCAAGGAGCTGCACCTGGACGGGGGAGCCCTCGCCGGGCCCGCCGCCCACGCGCAGATCGACCGCACGCTGCGCGAGGCCCGCGCGGCGGCGCTGATCAGTCACCCGAACGTGGTCGTCCTGCACGACATAGTGCTTCAGGACGGGCGGCCCTGGATCGTGATGGAGCTCGTCGAGGGCCGCGCCCTGTCCGACGTGCTGGTGGCGGACGGGCCGGTGGGCGCGTGGGAGGCGGCCCGGATCGGGGTGGCGCTGCTCGGCGCGGTGCGCGTCGCGCACGCGCGCGGGGTGCTGCACCGTGACATCAAGCCCGCGAACGTCCTGCTGGAGGCAGGCACCGGACGCGTCGTCCTGACGGACTTCGGCATCGCGCAGGTATCGGGGGCCACGACCATCACCGAGTCGGGCGCGTTCGTCGGCTCGCCCGAGTACACCGCACCCGAACGGATCTCCGGCGTCGAGACCGGTCCCGCCTCCGACCTGTGGTCCGTGGGCGTGCTGTTGTGCGTCGCGCTCAGCGGCGAATCGCCCTTTCACAGGGACTCGCTCGGCGGTGTCCTCCAAGCGGTCGTCCACGACGAGATCCGGCCACCGGCGGGCGCGGGCCCGCTGCTGCCGGTCGTACGGGGCCTGCTGGAGCGCGACCCTCTGCGCAGGATGGGCGCGGAGGAGGCGGAACGGCTGCTGCGCGCGTACGTCGAACGAGGTGCCGCCGACCGGGATCCCGGCCCCCCGGCCGGCGCCGTACCGACTCAGCGTGCCTCACCCGGCCCGTACGGGCCCGGTCACCGGCCGCGCGCCCGTACCGCCCTCATGGCGGCCGTCGCGGTGGTGACCCTCGCCGGCGTGGGCGCCGGTGCCGCCGTCCTGCTGGCCGGCCGGGACGCCACCGGCAGCGGTTCCGCGCCCACGCGCGCGACGAGCGGGCCCGTGGCCTGGTCCCCGTCCGTCGCCGAGCCGCCCGCCACCGCGACCGTCGTGGCGCCGCCCGGCTACCGGGCCGTGCGCGATCCGGCCGGATTCGCCCTGGCCGTCCCCGAGGGCTTCACCCGTTCTCTCGAACCGCCGCGCGTCTACTACTACTCGTCCGACCGGGACTTCCGCCTCGGTGTCCTCATCCAGGATCCGCAGGAAGAGGGCCCCCTGGGCGCGCTGCGCGGTGCCGCCGCGCAGGCCCCGGAGCGCTACCCGGGCTACCGCTCCGCCACGCTCGGGCAGACCACGCACCGCGGCCACCGGGCCGCCACGTGGGAGTTCACCTGGAACGGCCCCGGCACCGGGCCGCTGCGCACGTATGACATCTGCTGGGACGAAGGGGGCAAGATGTATGACCTGTGGGTGTCCGGCCCGGCGTCGCGGGCCGCCGAGGCGCGGCGGTACGCGGACACCGCGCTCGCCACGTTCGTACGGGTCCGGCCCGTTTCCAGCCCCTGAGCCCGGCGCCCGGGCCGCCGGGGCGGCCCGCGAAGCGGGTACGGCCGGGACACCGGCATCAGTGATGATGGGGGCATGACGAACGACGGGGGATGGGCGAACGAGCCCACCAGCTACGACCTCCAGCCGCCGGCGCCTGTACCCGCCCGGAGCGCCGCACCCGCAGCACCGCAGGTTTCAGCGGCCCCTCACGCGCCGGGTTTCCCACCGGCACCGCAACCGGGACACACCCCGCCCGCCCCGCGGACAGCGGGCCACCCGTACACCCCGGCCACCCCGCCCGCCCCGCAGCCCACCGTCCACGCCCCGGCCCCCGAGCCCTCCGCCGCCGAGCCCGGCAGCGGCCGCCTGCTGGGCGGCCGTTACCGCCTCGTCTCGCGTCTCGGCCACGGCGGCATGGGCACCGTCTGGAAGGCGCGCGACGAGGTCGTCGACCGCGACGTGGCCGTCAAGGAACCCCGCGTCCCCGACCACCTGCCCGAGTACCAGCGGCAGAACGTCCACCAGCGCATGCAGCGCGAGGCCCGCGCCGCCGCCCGTATCGACCATCCCTCGGTCGTCACCGTCCACGACGTCGTCGTCGAGGACGGTCGTCCGTGGATCGTCATGGAGCTGGTGCGCGGTCGGTCGCTCGGCGACGTGCTCGCGGAAGGCACCCTGGATCCGCGCGAGGCCGCCCGGATCGGCCTGGCCGTCCTGGGCGCACTGGCCGCCGCGCACGAGGCGGGCGTCCTGCACCGCGACGTGAAGCCCGACAACGTCCTGCTGGGCCCCAACGAGCGCGTCGTGCTCACCGACTTCGGCATAGCCCAGATCGAGGGCGAGCAGGGTCTGACGGAGACGGGCGCGTTCGTCGGTTCGCCCGAATACGTGGCGCCGGAGCGAGTGCTGGGCCAGCGGCCGGGCCCGGAGTCGGACCTGTGGTCGCTCGGTGTCGTGCTGTACGCGGCCGTGGAGGGCGTCTCGCCCTTCCGCCGTTCCAACACCCCCGCGACCCTCCAGTCCATCCTGTCCACCGAGCCGCAGACGCCCGCGCGCGGCTCGGGCGAGCTGGGCACGATCGTCATGGGGCTGCTCCGCAAGGACCCCGCCTCCCGCCCGACGCAGGCCCAGGTCCGGCAAGTACTGGACGCCGTGGCCCGGCCGGCCCCGCAGTCGGCGGCGTTCACCGCGACGCGCCCGCAGGCCACCGGCAGCAAGTGGATGCCGCCCGTCCTCCAGGGCAACCGCAAGGCGCAGTGGGGGCTCGGCGGCGGTGTGGTGGCCGTGGCCGCCGCGGCCGCGCTGTTCATCGTCAACCCCTTCGCGGTGGGACCGGCCGTTCCGCTGCACTGGAAGGTCGTGGACGAGCCCGAGATCGTCAAGGCGTCCCTCACGGTCCCCGAGGACTACACCAAGAAGCTGAAGGCCGAGGACGGACTGGTCGAGTTCGGCGACCCCAGCGGTGTCTTCCATATCAGCCTGGACCGGGACACCCTGGAGCAGCGCCGCAAGTCGGTGGTGGACAAGGAGCCGAAGGACATCGGCTCGGCCGACGTCGAGGCCAAGAGGATCGCCGATCACCTCAAGAGCGGCAGCGCGCTCTCGGTCAACGACGCCAAGTCGACCACGGCCGAGGCGGCGCGCCACCAGGGCATGGACGCGGCGGAGGTCGTCACCGTCTACCGGGAGTCCGGGGACAGCGAGGAGGCCCCCAAGAGCCTCCTGCGCACCCAGGTCATCGTCAACGACGCGAAGACCGCCTCCTGGACGCTCCGGGTGACCATGCCCGAGAAGGGCGAGGGCCGCAAGAACGGCGACAAGCTCTTCGAAGACGTCCTCAAGTACTTGAAGATCAAGGAGCAGTGAGCCGCCCGGGTACCCGGCGAAAAGTAGTTACTGCCGGGTACCCAAAGCGTCCGACCCGTCATACGCTCGCCGCATGACCGACTCGCGGCACAGCGCAGCAGTGGCAACGGACGTGGCCGACGGAAATCCCGTCACCCCGGCGGGCACCCGCGCCGCCGCCGACGTCGTCACCCCGGCCCTCGTCACCCGCCTCACCCGGGGTGTCATCGGCTCGGGAACCACCGTCAGCCACACGCCGTTCACCGGACAGAAGCTGGCGGACCTGCCGGAGTCCACGCCCGAGGACGTCGCCACCGCCTTCGCACGCGCGCGTGAGGCACAGGCGCAGTGGGCCCGCGTGACCGTACGGGAGCGCGCCGCCGTCCTGCTGCGCTTCCACGACCTCGTACTCGACCGCCAGTCCGAGGTGCTGGACCTCATCCAGCTGGAGACCGGCAAGGCGCGCCTGCACGCCCACGAGGAGGTGCAGGCCGTCGCCGTGGCCGCGCGCCACTACGGGCGCAAGGGACCGGCCTATCTGCGGCCCAGGAGCCACACCGGCGTCATCCCCACGCTGACCAAGGTCGCCGAACTGCGCCAGCCGCGCGGCGTCATCGGTCAGATAGCGCCGTGGAACTACCCGTTCGAGCTGTCCGTCGGCGACGCCCTGCCCGCCTTCGTCGCCGGCAACTCCGTGGTGATGAAGCCCGACACCGAGACCGCGCTGACCGCCCTGTGGGCGCGTGAACTGCTGATCGAGGCGGGCCTGCCGGAGGAGGTCTGGCAGGTCGTGCTCGGCGAGGGCCCGGTCGTCGGCCCCGCCGTCGTCGCCCACGCCGACTACGTCTCCTTCACCGGCTCCACCCGCACCGGCCGCGAGGTCGCCCGGAGCGCCGCCGCCCGCCTCATAGGCTGCTCGCTCGAACTCGGCGGCAAGAACGCCATGCTGGTCCTGCACGACGCCGACGTCGAGAAGGCCGCCGCCGGCGCGGTCCGCGGCGCCTTCTCCTCCGCCGGGCAGCTGTGCGTCTCCATCGAGCGGCTGTACGTGCACGAATCGGTCGCCGACGACTTCCTGGAGCGCTTCACCGCCCGAACGAGGGCACTGCGACTGGGCACGGGCCTGGCCTACGGCGCCGACATGGGATCGCTCGTCTCCCACCGGCAGTTGGAGAACGTGAGCCGGCACGTCGAGGAGGCCATGGCCAAGGGCGCCACCGTCCTCGCGGGCGGCAGGCCGCGCCCCGACGTCGGGCCGCTGTTCTACGAGCCGACGATCCTCGACGGCGTCGAGGCACCCATGGCGGTGTGCGCGGAGGAGACCTTCGGGCCGGTCGTGTCGGTGTACCGCTTCCATGACGAGGACGAAGCCGTCGCCCTCGCCAATTGCACGCCCTACGGCCTCAACGCCAGCGTCTGGACCGCGGACGGCCGCCGCGGCCGCGAGATCGCCGCACGGCTGCGCGCCGGCACCGTCAACGTCAACGAGGCGTACGCGGCCGCCTACGGCAGCGCGCAGTCGCCCATGGGCGGCATGGGCGACTCCGGACTCGGCCGCCGCCACGGCTCCGAGGGCATCCTCAAATACACCGAGGCACAGACCGTCGCCCACCAGCGGCTCATGCCGCTCGGGCCGGCCTTCGGGCTGACGGACGAGAAGTACGCCGAGCTCATGACCCGCGGCCTGCGCGCGATGAAGGCCCTGCGCCTGCGCTGACCGGACCCTGTGCGTGCCGTTCCACCGGAGGTGATCGTGTCAGCGTTCGACTACGACGTCATCGTCGTCGGCTCGGGCTTCGGCGGAGCGGTGTCCGCCCTGCGCCTGACCGAGAAGGGATACCGCGTCGGCGTGCTGGAGGCCGGCCGGCGCTTCACCCGCGAGACCCTGCCCAGGAACTCCTGGGACCTGCGCAACTACCTGTGGGCGCCCGCCCTCGGCCTCTACGGCATCCAGCGCATCCACCTGCTGGGCCATGTGATGGTCCTCGCGGGCGCCGGCGTCGGCGGGGGTTCGCTCAACTACGCCAACACCCTGTACGTACCGCCGAAGCCCTTCTTCGACGACCCGCAGTGGGCCCACATCACCGACTGGCAGGAGGAACTGCGGCCCTACTACGACCAGGCGCGGCGGATGCTGGGCGTGCGGCTCAACCCGACCACCACACCGTCGGACGTCCACCTGAGGGCGGCGGCCGAGAGGATGGGCGTGGGCGACACCTTCCACATGGCGCCGGTGGGCGTGTTCTTCGGGGACGGAGAGGACGGCGACGGCACGGAACGGGTGACGCCGGGCGCCGAGGCCGCCGATCCCTACTTCGGGGGCGCGGGGCCGGTCCGCACGGCGTGCACCGAGTGCGGCGAATGCATGACCGGCTGCCGCCACGGCGCGAAGAACACCCTCGACGAGAACTACCTGCACCTCGCCGAGCAGGCCGGAGCCGTCATCCACCCGATGACCACGGTCGTCGCCGTCACCGAGCACCGGGACGGCGGTCACCGCGTCGTCACCCTGCCCACCGACAAGCGGCACAAGGCGGCGCCGAAGGTGCTGCGCGCCGAGCACGTGATCATCGCCGCGGGCACGTACGGCACGCAGACCCTGCTGCACACCATGAAGGACAAGGGCCTGCTGCCCCGCATCCCGGGCCGGCTCGGCCACCTGACCCGTACGAACTCCGAGGCACTGGTCGGCGCCCAGACCGACGACCACCGCTACCGCAGGGCCCACGGCGCGGACCGGGTCGACTTCACCCGCGGCGTCGCGATCACCTCGTCCATCCACCCGAACGCCGACACCCACATCGAACCCGTCCGTTACGGCAAGGGCTCCAACGCGATGGGCCTGCTGTCCATCCTCCAGGTGCCGGTGGGCACGCGAGCGCCCCGCGCGCTGGCCTTCGCGGCCCGCTGCGCGCGCCACCCGGTGCAGTTGGCGCGGTCGCTGTCCAACCGCCGTTGGTCCGAGCGGACCATCATCGGTCTGGTCATGCAGTCGCTGGACAACTCCCTGACGACGTACCGGAAGCGCGAGGGCTTCGGCAAGGGCCTCCTCACCGCCCGGCAGGGGCACGGCGCGCCGAACCCGAAGCAGATCCCGGAGGCGGCCGAGGCCGCCACGCTCATCGCCCAGGAGATCAACGGCTTCGCGGGCAGCAACGTCGGCGAGCTGATGGGCACCCCGCTCACGGCGCACTTCCTCGGCGGCTGCCCGATCGGCTCCGACCCCTCGCAGGGGGTCATCGACCCCTACCACCGGCTGTACGGGCACCCGGGGATCTCGGTCGTCGACGGCGCCGCCGTCTCGGCGAACCTCGGCGTCAATCCGTCCCTGACCATCACGGCACAGGCGGAACGGGCGATGTCCTTCTGGCCCAACAAGGGCGAGCCCGACCCGCGCCCGGCACAGGGCGCCGCGTACGCCCGCGTGGCCACGGTCGAGCCCCGCTACCCGGCGGTACCGAAGGATGCCTTCGCGGCACTGCGCCTGCCGCTCCTGGCGGTGCCGCCGGTGCCGAAGCGGGCTGCGGAGGGAGAGCAGCGGTAAGGGGCACTCTCCAAGGAAAGCGGGTCTTACCGGTGGGCCTTACGGATCATGGCTCACGCGGGCCCGCGCACGGCACGGCGAAGGGCCCCGGGCCGCCTCCGCGGGGGCGTGCGGGCGGCCACGGGGCCCTTGACTGCCGGCACCGAGGTCAGGGCAGGGTCGGTGCCGAGGGGCGGCGCCGGGGGGAGCGCCGCGGGTCGGGAAGTGGTCCGGTGGTCGGACCAATGGCGGAGCGGGATGAGGGGCTCGATGTCCCCTTTGCATCGTGCTGGATGCGCCTCGCTCGGCGCAACCGTTTCGACCGGATACGGTCGGTTCCAGGCGTCCCCGGAACCGACCGTCCCTTGGGTGGCGGCCGGGCTGCTGTCCCCTGCTGACCGGTCGCCGTGCCACCGGAATGAGGTCCCACGACATACGTACGCGTACGTCTCACACTCCGGTGGATCCGCCCTGTCGTTGCCGGGCGCCCAGGTGAACAGGGACGGAAGCCACGCGTGGATCTCGGTGGGCCGCTCCTGGCTGGCGCGGACACCGGGTCCAACGAAGGCGGCCGCGGGGCGGTCACGCGCCGTACGGGTGACGCGCCGGACGCGGGCTGCCGAACTCAGATCCGGCCCCGGCACAGCTCCAGCAGCGTCATCGCGAGAGCCGTGCCGGGCTTGCCCAGCTGCTCGCTGTAGTGGGTGAGGACCTCCATCTCGCGGGAGAGGTTCACCCGCCGCCCACCGGAGGCGATCCGCTCGCGCTGGATCACCGCCGAGACGGCCATCCGCTCCTGCACCAGCCCGATGATCCGGCCGTCGAGATCGTCGATCCGCCCCCGCGCGTCGGTGATCACGCCCGCCGCCTCGTCCGTACGGGCGTCGGTGTCGGTGAGAGTCCTGGTGCTCATGTGTGTTTCTCCAAAAGGGGTGAGTGCCCCTGGAGCGGCGAAGCCCGGGAAAACGACAGGCGCCCCGGGCCTTGTCGGCCCGGGGCGCCTGGAAAGTCGCTTGTCAGTTGCTCAAGCAGCACGACCATGGCAGCCGGACGGGCCCGGTGCCATAGGTAAAGACGAAGGTCAGGTGCTTGCGCATGGCGCACAGTATGGCCCCTGGGAGGCCGCGGGGCCAACGCGCATTCGGATGGTGAGACAAAACCAACCGCCCGCACCCCGGTAGAATCGACAAATACAGACCCCTCTCCTCCACCGCCGGAAGGCCGCTCCCGTGTCAGCAGCCCCCCCCGCCGCAGCCCACGACAACACCGCGGACCCGGTGCTCGTTGTCGACTTCGGTGCGCAGTACGCCCAGCTCATCGCCCGCCGCGTCCGCGAGGCCCGGGTCTACAGCGAGATCGTGCCCAGCACGATGCCCGTGGACGAGATGCTCGCGAAGAAGCCCAAGGCGATCATCCTCTCCGGCGGTCCGTCGTCGGTCTACGCGGACGACGCCCCGAGCATCGACCGCTCCCTGTTCGAGGCCGGCGTCCCCGTCTTCGGCATGTGCTACGGCTTCCAGCTGATGGCCACGAGCCTCGGCGGCACCGTCGACGACAACGGCGCGCGCGAGTACGGCCGTACGCCGCTGACCGTCTCCAGGGCGAGCTCCACCCTCTTCGAGGGCACCCCGGCCCAGCAGTCGGTGTGGATGTCGCACGGCGACGCCTGCTCGGCCGCCCCGGAGGGCTTCACGGTCACCGCGTCCACGGACGTCGTGCCCGTCGCCGCCTTCGAGAACGACGAGAAGAAGCTCTACGGCGTCCAGTACCACCCCGAGGTGCTGCACTCCACGCACGGCCAGCAGGTCCTGGAGCACTTCCTCTACCGCGGTGCCGGGATAGACCCCACCTGGACCACCGGCAACGTCATCGAGGAGCAGGTCGCCGCGATCCGCGCGCAGGTCGGCACCAAGCGCGCCATCTGCGGGCTGTCCGGCGGCGTCGACTCCGCCGTGGCCGCCGCCCTCGTGCAGAAGGCCATCGGCGACCAGCTCACCTGCGTCTACGTCGACCACGGCCTGATGCGCCAGGGCGAGACCGAGCAGGTCGAGAAGGACTTCGTCGCCGCGACCGGCGTGCAGCTGAAGGTCGTGGACGCGCAGGAGCGCTTCCTGAACGCCCTCGCCGGCGTCTCCGACCCGGAGACCAAGCGCAAGATCATCGGCCGCGAGTTCATCCGCGTCTTCGAGCAGGCGCAGGCCGAGATCGTCGCCGAGGCCGGCGCCGAGGGCGAGGACGTCGCCTTCCTCGTCCAGGGCACGCTCTACCCCGACGTGGTCGAGTCCGGTGGCGGCACCGGCACCGCCAACATCAAGTCCCACCACAACGTGGGCGGCCTCCCCGAGGACCTGGAGTTCGAGCTCGTCGAGCCGCTGCGCCAGCTGTTCAAGGACGAGGTCCGCATGGTCGGCTCGGAGCTGGGCCTGCCGGACGAGATCGTCCAGCGGCAGCCGTTCCCGGGCCCGGGTCTCGGCATCCGCATCGTCGGTGAGGTCACCAAGGAGCGCCTGGACCTGCTCCGCGAGGCCGACGCCATCGCCCGCGAGGAGCTGACGGCCGCCGGTCTCGACAGCGAGATCTGGCAGTGCCCGGTCGTTCTGCTGGCGGACGTCCGCAGCGTCGGCGTGCAGGGCGACGGCCGCACGTACGGTCACCCGATCGTGCTGCGCCCGGTCTCGTCCGAGGACGCCATGACGGCGGACTGGACGCGCATGCCGTACGACGTGCTGGCGAAGATCTCGACCCGCATCACCAACGAGGTCAAGGACGTCAACCGCGTGGTGCTCGACGTGACGAGCAAGCCGCCGGGGACGATCGAGTGGGAGTGATCCTCCGCTGACGCCGTGGCCGCGCCGCCCTTCTCGTCTCGTACGAGGAGGGCGGCGCGGTCGTTCCGGGACCTTTCGCCGCGGTGGCTCGCCGACACCGAAGCCTCTTGCCGCTGGAAGGGCGGCATGGCAGCATGAGGAACGCGAGACGAAACGTTTCGTGTCGTTAACTTGGTGTCATTGACTTCTGGAAGGCGGACCGCCGTGCAGCGAACCATCGACCTCGTCCCCGGAGTGCGGCTGTGGGCCGAGGAGCGCGGGCCGGCCGATGCCCCGCCGCTCCTGCTGATCATGGGCGCCTCGGCCTCGGGCCTGGCCTGGCCCGAGGAGTTCGTCGACGCCCTGGCCGAACGGCACCACGTGATCCGCTACGACCACCGCGACACCGGCCGCTCGACCTGGGCGTTCGACGAGCGTCCGTACCGCATCACCGACCTGGCGGACGACGCCCTGGCCGTGCTGGACGCCCACGGTGTCGGGCGCGCGCACGTCGTCGGCATGTCGCTGGGCGGCATGCTCGCCCAGCTGCTGATGGCCGACCACCCCGACCGCGTTCTGAGCGCGACCCTCATCGGGACCCGCGCGCTCAGCGAGGCGCCGCTGGTCCACGCGGACGGCACGCGGACGCCGGTCGCCGACCTGCCCGGGCCGAGCCCGCGCATGCTGGACGTGCTCACCGAGCGGCCGGCCGGAGATCCCGGGCCGGAGGCCGCGCTGGAGCGGGCGGTGGAGCTCTGGCGGATGCTCAGCGGCGACGAACTGCCCTTCCACGCCGAGGAGATCCGCGAGCGCGAGCGCCGCGTCCTCGCGCACGCGGGCCGCCAGGACTCCTCCACCGCCCATGCGCGCGCGGACTCCTCCGGCATGCTGCGCACGGCCGCACTCGCGCGCAACGCCGTGCCCACGCTCGTGGTCGACGCCACGGCCGATCCCCTCTTCCCGTCGCTGAACGCCCACCACCTCGCGCAGGTCATCACGGCCGCGACCCTGGTGGAAATGCCGGGCATGGGCCACGCGCTGCCTCGCGAGTGCCTGCGGCCGCTCGCCGACGCGATCCTCGCGCACACGGGGGAGGGGCGGGCCGCGGAGGCCTGACCCAGTGGTGTCGCGGCTCTGTTCCCCGCCGGTACCCGGCGGTAGCTTCCGTTCGTAGTGAATGACGCGTGCGGGGAACGAAGAAGCACCTCCGAACGAAGAAGCAGCTCCGAACGAAGCAGAGGAGAGCCCCTGATGCCGCAGCCGCCCAGGCCCGTCCCCACGGACCAGCTGGAGTTCGCCCTGCCGCCCCGGCACGAGAACGCCGAGGACGAGCGGCGCCACCGCAAGGAGCGGTTGGCCGCCGCGCTGCGGCTGTTCGGCCGGTTCGGCTTCGAGGAGGGGGTCGCGGGCCACATCACCGCGCGGGACCCGGAATTCACCGACTGCTTCTGGGTGAACCCCTTCGGGATGTCCTTCAAGCACATCAGGGTCAGCGATCTGATACTCGTCGACCACGAGGGGCGGGTCGTGGAGGGCCGTCACCACGTCAACCAGGCGGCGTTCGCGATCCACTCGCAGGTGCACCGGGCCCGGCCGGACGTCGTGGCCGCCGCGCACAGCCATTCCACGTACGGGCGCGCCCTGTCGGCCCTGGGTGAACTGCTGGAGCCGATCACCCAGGACGTCTGCGCCTTCTATCAGGATCACGCGCTGTTCGACGACTACACGGGCGTCGTCGTGGACGAGGAGGAAGGGCGGCGGATCGCCACCGCCCTCGGCCCGCACAAGGCCGTGATCCTGCGCAATCACGGGCTGCTGACGGTCGGGGACTCGGTGGACGCGGCGGCGTGGTGGTTCATCACGATGGAGCGCTCTTGCCAGGTGCAGCTGGTGGCGAAGGCCGCCGGGAAACCGGTGCCGATCGACGCCGCCAGCGCGGCGCACACCCGGGACCAACTGGGCAACGACCTGGCCGCGTGGATCAACTACCAGCCGCTCTACCAGCAGATATCGCGCAGCGAGCCGGATCTGCTGACCTGAGACCGGCGGGCGCTCCCGGCGGACTCACCCCTTCCGGTCGGCGGGGGTGAGTCGTCCTCACGGGCCTGCTTTGCGGTGAAAGCGCCGCATACGATGGATGGATGCCGAGGCGGGAATCGCCTCGGCATCGCCATGTCCCCGGGCGGGGCCACGCGGCGCCGGCCGCTGCCCCTTGCCCGGAGGAACCGGCTGTCCCTAGCCCGGAAGAACCGTAGGAGAACCATGCGCCGCCTCACCCGCTGCCTCGGGCTGTCCGCCGCCTGGCCCTGACGGGCCTGGCCGTCACCGGATGCGGGGGCGGCGCCGAGACCGAGGAGCGGCTCGCCGAGTGGCTGGAGGGCAGCGCGCTGGGGGTCCGCGCCGGCTGAGTCCGCCGGGCCGGGCGAGCCGGCGATCGGGGAGGAGCCGTCCGCCCGCCGGTCCGGGCCGTCGAGTTGTCCACAGGGGGCGGTCCGATGATGTGACCGGACGGTGGGTGTCGGTCCGTGGTTGTCCACAGGCTGAGCGCGCTTCGTCGCGTGTCCGTATGGTCGGATGACGGCAGAGACGGAGAGGCGGCGGTCGGTATGACACTCCTGGGACGTGGAGAAGCGGTGAGCGGCGGTGGCACGGACCGCCGGTCAGCCCTCTCCTTGTACGCGTTGCTTCCCCTGCGCATCTTCCTCGGCGTCACCTTCCTCTACGCGGGGCTCGACAAGCTCACCGACTCCGCGTTCCTGGCGAGCAGCGGGCCGGGCTCCCTCGGCGAGCTGTTGCACTCGGTGCGGGACGCCTCCGCGATACCGGGTCTGGTCGACCTGGCCCTGAAGAGCCCGGTCGGCTTCGGCTACGCGATAGGCATCGGGGAGGTGGCCGTCGGCATAGGCACGCTGCTGGGCCTGTGCGCCCGTGTGGCGGCGGCCGGCGGAGCGCTCATCTCGCTGAGCCTGTGGATGACGGTCAGCTGGGCGTCCACGCCCTACTACTACGGAAACGACCTGGCCTATCTGATGGCCTGGCTGCCGCTGGTCATCGCGGGGGCACCGGTGTTCTCCCTGGACGCCGCGTGGCGGACCCGCAGGCGGCGGGGCGGGCGCCGACGCGCCGGGCTGCGGATCTGAACACGCGGTGGGACAGCCGGTCGGACGCCCGGTCGGACAGCCCGTCGGACACCCCGTCGGGCAGCCCGTCCGCCGGTGCGTCCGGCGGTCGGGCGTACCTGTCCGCCGGCCGGTCGGAAGCGCGAGTCGCCTGACGCCCGGCGGGTCTCGTACGGCCGGAGACGCTCACCACGCGCCCCCCGGGGTTGGTCAGTCCGCCTGGTCGGTGGGCCGGTCCGCGACCGCCGGCCCCGCGCCGCGCGTGCGGTGACGGCGGACCACGAACGCGAGGGAGGACACCAGCCCCGCCAGGCAGAAACCGGCCGCCAGGACGGGCAGCAGCGTGTAGGAGGGGAAGTGCCAGGAACCGTGGGCCGCGGCGAGATAGGCGGCGCAGCCGCCCAGCAGCACCAGCCCGACGACGAGCTTGCCCGGTTCGAAGTCATGCCGCCGCACGTCGCACCTCCACCTGGCCGAGACCGACCTTGAGCTGGAGCTCCAAGGTGCCCCGGGAGGGCTTCCCGGCGCGCGGCTCCAGCGTTGTGCGCTTCTTCTGCCCGGGCTTGACGTCCACGTCGTCGCGCCCCTCGCCGGGCAGCCGGATGTCACCGACACCGACGTCGATGGTCAGCTCGGCCCTGACGTCCTCGGGGATGACGACCTTGAGCCGGCCGGCACCGACCTCGGCGCGCGTACGGACCGGCGCGTCCTTCGGCAGGGCCAGACCGGTCAGGTCGAGGAGGCCCACGCCGCTGCCCACGCGGTAGTCACCGCGCAGCGCGGCCGTGTTCGCCGGATGCCACGTCGAGCGCGACCAGTCCGTGCTCACCGACTTGGGCAGCGCGGCGGCCCCGGACAGCAGCGCGGCCGTCAGCACGGCGGCGACGACCGTCCCGCCGCCCGTCCGCCCGTAGAGGGAGCTGACCGCCATCCCTGTGCCGAAGACGCCCAGCGCGCACGCCAGACCGATCTCCAGGCAGGTGCCCAGAGGCTGGTGGTGCCAGGCCAGGCCGGTGCCGAGCGAGAACGCGACCAGGGCCAGCAGGAACGTCCAGCCGCCCAGCGGCGGGCCCGGCTTGGCCGGGCGGACGGGGATCCGCGGCGTGCTCTCCCGGCGGTCCTCCGGACCGTCGTCCGGGCCCCACAGATAGCCGGTCTCCACACCCATCGGGCCCGTCGTGCCGTCCTTGACGATCGGGTCGCGCCACCAGGACGGCGTCACCGGCACGGGAGGCGCCTTGGTCTCCGGCGGCGCGGGGCCGGTCTTCTGCGCCGTGGGGGCGGCTTCCTCGCCCTCCGTCCGGTGGCGGTGCGCCGACCAGTACGTCGCGCCCGCTATCGCCAGGGTCAGCATCAGGGCGAAGGACATGACCGCGCTGTTGTTGAGCATCGACAGGAACAGCCCGCAGCCCACCAGCGCGCACAGCACCGCCGTCAGCGCCGGGCCCTCGACCCGGCCCGACAGCAGCCTGCGGCCCTCGTTATCCTCCTCGCCCTCCAAGGGGATGAGCAGCCACGCGAAGCCGTAGACGATCAGGCCCAGCCCGCCGGTGACCGCGAGCACGCCGAGCACAACCCGGAAGATGACGGGGTCGAGGTCGAAGCAGCGGCCGAGGCCGCCGCACACCCCGGCGACCATCTTGTGCTCACGGCTGCGCCGCAGCGGGCGCCGGGCATCCGGTGAGGTGCCGTGAACCGCGCCCGCCGGTTGTGCGTCCTCGCTGGTGGGTGTGTCGGTCATAGGGACATGGTGTCAACCGGAACGCGCTTACGGCACACCTGACAACCCTGGCCGTTCCCTGAGATCACCCCTGAGACGGCGCCGTATATGGTGGCGCCCGATCATCAACGGGAACCGGAGGGTACACGGTGGCAGAGTCAGTGTCCGGGTTCGCGGCGGCGGGGCCGGGACCGGACCACGGTCGGCTGGTCGCCGGGCGCTATCGGCTCCTCGAACGGATAGGCCGCGGCGGCATGGGCACCGTGTGGCGCTCGGAGGACGAGTTGCTGGGCCGTCAGGTGGCCCTCAAGCAGTTGCACGTCTCCGCCTACCTGGAGGAAGACGAGCTCGCCACCCTCTACGAGCGCACCCGCCGCGAGGCCCGCAGCGCCGCCCGCATCAACCACCCCAACGTCGTCGTCGTCCACGACGTGGTCGACGACCACGGCCTGCCCTGCATCGTCATGGAGTACGTGCCCTCCACGACGCTCGGCGACATCCTCAAGCACGGCCCCGTCAGCCCCGAGGAGGCCGCCAGGATCGGCCGCGGCATGATCGCGGCCCTGCGCGCCGCCCACGCCGCCGGGGTGCTGCACCGCGACGTCAAGCCCGGCAACGTCCTGCTCGGCGACGACGGGCGGGTCGTCCTCACCGACTTCGGCATCGCCCAGGCGTCCGGCACCTCGACGCTCACCAAGACGGGCGAGATGGTCGGTTCGATCGACTACATCGCGCCCGAGCGGGTCAAGGGCGGCAAGCCCGGTCCCGCCTCCGACCTGTGGGCCCTCGGCGCGACGCTGTACCAGGCCGTGGAGGGCCGGCCGCCGTTCCGCAAGGACACCGCGGTCGAGACGGCGTACTCGATCGCCATGGACCCCCTGGAGCCGCCGCGCCGGGCCGGGGCGCTGGCCAGGCTGATCGAGACGCTGCTCGCCAAGGAACCCGACCTGCGGCCGCCCGCCGAGCTCGCCGAGCAGATCCTGCGGGAGCCCGCCGCCGAGTCGGAGACGGCGTACATGAGCGTGCCGGAGCCGCGTACCGCACCGGCACCGGCTGCCGAATCCATACCGAGGGAATCCACCACCAGGGAGAAACCCGAGGCCACGCCCCGGGCCGAAACCACCGAGAGCCGCCGCAGCCGCGCACCCCTGTGGATCGCCGTGGCCGTCGTCCTCCTCGCGGGCCTCGCGGGCGGCGCGTACCTCTTCCTCGGCGACAGCGACAGCGACGACGACTCCGGTGACGACGACGCTGCCGCGACCGAGCCCGCCAAGGACACCGGGCCGTCCCCAGCGGAATCGGACGAGCAGACGCCCTCGCCCTCCGTCATCAAGCCGCCGCCCAAGGGCTACCACCTCGTGAGAGAGGAGAAGCGCGGCGTGTCGGTCTCCTTCCCCGTACCGGATGGCTGGAAGCGCACGAAGGCAACCGACAGCGATGAGATCGTCTACGCCGACCCGAGCGGACTGGTCGGCCTGCGGGTCTCCGTCCTGGAGCTCGCGAGCAGCGATCCGCTCCAGCACTGGAAGAACGACGAGGAGAAGTCCCTCAAGGAGGGCAAGCTGCCCGGCTACAAGCAGCTGCGCATGGAGGACACGGAGTACCGCGGGGAGCCGGCCGCGATCTGGGAGTTCACGTGGCAGGGCCGGGCGCGCGAGTTCCGGGCCGCCGACCTCGGATTCGGCCGGCCGGGCGAGAAGGAGTACGCGATCTACGTCTCGGCGCCGAAGGCCGACTGGGACAAGTACAGCCCCGTCTTCGGAGTGGTCCGCGACGGCTTCCGGCCCGACGCGCACTAGGGGTCCCGTCAGGGGCCAACCCTGATGCCACCGCACCCGCGCGCATGTGACGATCAGTGCATGACCGTCCCGTCCCTTACGCAGCACGCCGACGGCCCCCCGCTGCGCAAGCTCTACCGCAGCGCCGAGGGCCGGATGCTGGGCGGCGTCGCGCGCGGCCTCGCCGGCCACCTGGGCGTGCCGGTCTCCTGGGTCCGCATCGTCTTCCTGGCGCTGCTGCTGGCCCAGGGCATGGGCGCGGTGCTGTACGCGGTGTTCTGGTTCGTGGTGCCGCTCGGCGTCGGCGGGGTCGACGCGCCGCGGCCGCCTGCCGCCGAGACCCATCCCGACGGCAGGCGGCGGCTGTTCGCCCGCAAGCCCGACCGCGGTCAGGTCTTCGCCCTCGTCGCGCTCGTCATCGGCGCCGCCATCTTCGTCGACAACCTCCACCTCGGCCGCGCCAACGCCTACATCTGGCCGCTGCTGCTCGTCGGCGCCGGCGTCGCCCTCGTCTGGCGCCAGGCGGACAACGCCCGCCGTGCGCACTGGATGGAGGTCAGCCGCCGCAAGCGCGTCCTGCCGCTCGCCCGCGGCGCGGCGGGCGTCGCCCTGGCCGGCCTCGGCGTCACCGGCATCGTCGTCCTCCAGGGGTCGGCGGAGCACCTCGGCACGGTCCTCCAGGCGTCGCTGGCCGTCCTCGTCGGCATAGCGCTGCTGGCGGGCCCCTCGCTGGTGCGGATGACCCAGGACCTCTCCGCCGAGCGCACCATGCGCATCCGGGCCCAGGAGCGGGCCGAGGTCGCCGCCCACGTCCACGACTCCGTCCTGCACACGCTCACCCTGATCCAGCGCAACGCCGAGGACCCCCGCGAGGTCGCCCGCCTCGCCCGCGCCCAGGAACGCGAACTGCGCGCCTGGCTCTACCGCCCCGAGGGCCGCGGCAAGGACGAGGCCGAGGAACCCACCACGCTCGCCGAGGCGGTCAAGGCCACCGCGGCCGAGGTCGAGGACCACCACGGCGTGCCCATCGAGGTCGTGGTCGTCGGCGACTGCCCCCTGGACGAGAAACTGACCGCACAGATGCAGGCCGCCCGTGAAGCCATGGTCAACGCCGCCAAGTACGGTGGCGAGGGCGGCGCCGTCCAGGTCTTCGCCGAGGTCGAGGGGCGCACGGTCTTTCTCTCCGTACGCGACCGGGGCCCGGGCTTCGACCTGGACGCGGTGCCGGACGACCGGATGGGCGTCCGCGAATCCATCATCGGCAGGATGCAGCGCAACGGCGGCACGGCGAGACTGCGCTCCGTGCCCGGTGGGGGAACCGAAGTGGAGCTGGAAATGGAGAGGGCGGAGAGGGCGTCATGACGACCGAAGAGACGACGGAGCGCCACGCACGCGTCGTGCTGGTGGACGACCACCGGATGTTCCGCACCGGTGTGCAGGCGGAGATCGGCGCCACCGACCGTACGGGCGTCGAGGTCGTCGGCGAGGCCGCCGACGTGGACCAGGCGGTCACCGTCATCACGGCCACCCGCCCCGAGGTCGTCCTGCTGGACGTCCACCTGCCCGGCGGCGGCGGGGTGGAGGTGCTGCGCCGCTGCGCGCCCCTGATGGCCGACCCTGAGCGCCCGGTGCGCTTCCTCGCCCTGTCGGTCTCCGACGCCGCCGAGGACGTCATCGGCGTCATCCGCGGCGGCGCCCGCGGCTATGTCACCAAGACCATCACGGGCACGGACCTCGTCGACGCCGTCTTCCGGGTCAAGGACGGCGACGCCGTCTTCTCCCCGCGCCTGGCCGGCTTCGTCCTCGACGCCTTCGCCTCCACCGACGCCCCGCCCGTCGACGAGGACCTCGACCGCCTCACCCAGCGCGAGCGCGAGGTGCTGCGCCTGATCGCCCGCGGCTACGCCTACAAGGAGATCGCCAAGCAGCTGTTCATCTCGGTGAAGACGGTGGAGTCCCATGTCTCCGCGGTCCTGCGCAAGCTCCAGCTCTCCAACCGCCATGAACTGACCCGCTGGGCGACGGCCCGACGGCTGGTCTGACGCCCGGACCGATCAGTGGTCCGACCACTGATCCGACCACTGGTCCGTCGACCGGCTGGAACCTCCGCGGCCCCCAGCCCATCTAAACGGACGAGAGGCTCTCACTCACGCAGGGCCCAGGCCCGCCACCGGGCCCGAGACCCGAAACGAGAGCCCGATGAGCCTGACGGGGACGCCCTTCTTCCTCACCACGATCGCGCTGGTCGTGGTGGCCCTCGCGCTGCCGCTGGCGCTGTGGGGCAGGATCGGCGGCCCCGGGCTCGTACGCCATGCGACGCGGCTGTTCATGCTGCTCTTCGCCCAGGCCACCGCGATCACGATGGTCTTCGTGATCGTCAACAACTCCAACGGGCTCTTCGACAACTGGGACGACCTGCTGGGCACCGGTGACCACGTCAAGGTGGCCGCCGACCTCGGGCCGGACGGCACCGGCGGCAAGAACGCCGACACGGAGCCGAAGACCCTCCAGAAGTTCAAGCCGGCGTCCGACAAACGCATGGGCCCCGGGGTCAAGGAGACCCAGCTCAAGGGCCGCATATCCGGTGTCGAGGGTGAGGTCTACGTCTGGCTGCCGCCGCAGTACGACGACCCGGCGTACAAGGACAAGAAGTTCCCGGTGGTGGAGGTGCTCCCCGGCTTCCCCGGCTCGGCCAAGGCGTGGTTCGGCACGCTGGAGGTCAACACCCAGCTCAAGCCGCTCATGGAGAAGGGCGAGGTCGCGCCCTTCATCGTGGTGGCGCCCCGCACCACGCTCCTGGGCGACGTCGACACCGGCTGCGCCAACATCACCGGCAAGGCCAACGCCGACTCGTGGCTGAGCGTCGACGTCCGCAAGATGGTCGTCGACAACTTCCGGGCCGAGAGCGAGCCCGACGGCTGGGCCGTCGCCGGCTACTCGGCGGGCGCCCACTGCGCCACCAAGCTCGCCATCGCCCACCCCGACCGCTACCGCGCCGGCGTCAGCCTCTCCGGCTACAACGACCCCATCGGCGAGCCCTCGTCCCTGACGGCCAAGACGCCCGAGCTGCGCGACGAGCACAACCCCTGGAAGCTGCTCCAGCGCGCCAAGACGCCGCCGCGCGTGGCGCTGTTCCTCTCCGGCGCCGAGGGCGACGGCTACCAGGGCGGCCTCGCCATCAAGCAGTCGGCCAAGCCCCCGACGACCGTCCAGGTGACCATGATCCCGGCGGGCGCGGGTGGCCACGGCACGGCCGTGTGGAAGCGCCAGGTCCCGGACGTCTTCCGCTGGCTGACCAAGCAGGTCAAGCGCTAGCCGTGTCCGGCGGGTCTTTGGCTGCGGGCCGTCTTTGCCGCCTGCGGCGGCGGGCGCCGGACGGGCTTGATGTGGCTGGGCTCAGCCGAATCAAGCCCGTCCGGCGCTTGAGGACACCGCCGCGCAGCGGTGGTGCGCATGACACCGCCAGCGCCCGCGCCGTTCATGCCGGCCTCGCCGCACCGGCGAACGGCATCTCGTCGACCGGCGCGAGCCGCACCGGTGCCCCCGGGTGCGGGGCGTGGATCATCTGCCCGCCACCGACGTAGAGGCCGACATGGCTGACGCCGGAGTAGAAGAACACCAGGTCTCCCGGGGCCAGCTGCCCCCGGGACACCCGCCGGCCCGCGTTGATCTGGGTGTACGTCGTGCGCGGCAGGGAGACGCCCGCCGCCTGCCAGGCCGCCTGGGTCAGCCCCGAGCAGTCGAACCCCGAGGGGCCGGTGGCCCCCCAGACGTACGGCTTGCCGAGCGCCGAATAGGCGAAGGCCACGGCCTGCGCGGCCCGGCCCGTGGGTGCCTGGACGGCGTCGCGCGAGGCCGGGCGGTCGGCCCGGAGCGCGGTGGCCCGCCCGGCGCCCGTCGCGGGGTCCGCCGCGTCACCGCGCTCGACCGCCGCGCGTTCCCGCGAGGGCAGCCGTTCCAGCAGCGCCCTGGCCTCCGTCAGCTTCGCCGCAGCCGTCCGCTTGTTCCGGGCGAGGGTGTCCTGCTCGCTCCTGAGCTCGGCGAGCCGCCCGGCAGCGGTCGTCCGCACCTGCCGCACCTCCCGCAGCTCGCGCTGGAACCGCGCGACGACGACGGCCTTCCGGTCGCCGGCACGGTCGGTCAGGGAGGCCCGTTCCAGGAACTGGCCGGGGGAGGAGGACAGCAGCAGGCGGACGCTCTCGGGGACGGCCCCGGCGCGGTACTGCGCGCTGGCGAGGGAGCCGAGGGCATCGCGGGCCGCGTTGAGCCGCTCGGTCCTGCGGGCCGCTTCGTCCTGGAGCCCGTCGAGCGCGGCCTCGGCGCGGTCGGCCTTCTCCTTGGCACCGTTGTAACGCTCGGTGGCCACCTCGGCCTCCTGATAGGACCGGTCGACGCGGGCCCTCAGCTGCGCCGGGTCCGGCAGGGGCGCGGCGTGCCCGGTGCCCTCCAGAGCGGTCGTGCCGGCCACGCCCGCCAGGGCGAGCGTGGCCGCTGTCCGCACGGTGCTGCTGGCGAGCGGGTGCTGCTTGGGCTTTCGATGCGATGCCACGTCGGCCGTCACTTCCTTCCACACCTGCGGGTCGTACCGGACACGCAGGGTCACGCAGGGTCACTGTCCCGTGGGCGGGGTGGTGGGCGGCGGCCCGCCGGCGAAGGGGGAGAGCGCGGGCCGCCGTCTGGAGAGGGACGGTAAACCGGGCGGTCACGCCCGAGAACACACATGACCGGTAATGCCCTGAATCGGCTGCACCGCGACAGAGAGTGACAGGGCTGCCCGGGCAGGGATGGATTCATAAACCCGCTGCGTGACCGATGTGGCGATTGAGCCCCACCTCGCCTCCGGCAGCTGCTATGGCCCCGGCTAGGGTCGGTCCTCATGGACGTACTGATTCACGCCGTCGTCGGCCTCCACATCGTCGGCATCGCCGCCCTGCTCGGCGGCTTCATGACCCAGATGAAGGCCATGGGCAAGGGCGAGGCGCGCATGGTCCCGGCGATGCTGCACGGCGCGCTCACCATGCTGGTCACCGGCGTGGCGCTGGTCGGCCTCAACCAGGCCGACGGCAACACCGTCAACACGCTCAAGATCGGCGTGAAGCTGGCGCTCCTGATCGTCATCCTCGGGCTCGTCTACGTGAAGCGGGACGACGAGAAGGTCGAGGCGGCCGCCTTCGGCACGGTCGGCGCGCTGACCGCGGCGAACATCTTCGTCGCCGTGCTGTGGACGTGACCGGCACATAGCCCCCACCCGCTTCGTACGGGAGCGACGCTTCGTACGGGAGTGGCGCTCCGTACGGGAGTGACGCCCGCCTCATTCGAAGGCTGTTCGGGGAAGCGGGACCGGCTGTCAGTGCGGCGGCCTAGACTCGGGAGGCGATGAGCAGCCTCTTTGACGACAGCTTCCTGGCGGATCTCGGCCCTGCGGACGAGGAGCACCCGCCGCCCCCGGAGCACGCGGCACCGGAGCCGGTGCCGGACGACCTCTTCGGGGGCGCCTTCGACGCGCCCGTGCCCCGTGAGGCGTACTACCGCGACGGGGCGGTCCGGCCTGCCATCGACCCCGCCGCCCTGCTGGAGGGGATGAACGACCAGCAGCGCGCCGCCGTGGTGCACACCGGTTCGCCGCTGCTGATCGTCGCCGGCGCGGGCTCGGGCAAGACGCGCGTGCTGACCCACCGCATCGCCCACCTGCTGGGCGCGCGCCATGTCCACCCCGGCCAGATCCTCGCGATCACGTTCACGAACAAGGCCGCGGGCGAGATGAAGGAGCGCGTCGAGGAGCTCGTCGGCCCGCGCGCCCACGCCATGTGGGTGATGACCTTCCACAGCGCGTGCGTGCGGATCCTGCGCCGCGAGAGCAAGAAGCTGGGCTTCACCTCGTCCTTCTCGATCTACGACGCCGCCGACTCCAAGCGGCTCATGGCGCTGGTCTGCCGGGACCTGGACCTCGACCCGAAGAAGTTCCCGCCGAAGTCCTTCAGCGCCAAGATCTCCAACCTGAAGAACGAGCTGATCGACGAGGAGGACTTCTCGTCGCAGGCGGCCGACGGATTCGAGAAGACGCTCGCCCAGGCCTATGTGATGTACCAGTCGCGGCTGCGCGAGGCCAACGCCCTCGACTTCGACGACATCATCATGACCACGGTCCACCTGCTCCAGGCGTTCCCGGACGTCGCCGAGCACTACCGCCGGCGCTTCCGGCACGTGCTGGTCGACGAGTATCAGGACACCAACCACGCGCAGTACACCCTGGTGCGCGAGCTCGTCGGCACGGCGGAGAACATCCCGGACCTCGGCCCGGCCGAGCTGTGCGTCGTGGGCGACGCCGACCAGTCGATCTACGCCTTCCGCGGTGCGACGATCCGCAACATCCTCCAGTTCGAGGAGGACTACCCGCAGGCCACGACGATCCTGCTGGAGCAGAACTACCGCTCCACGCAGACGATCCTCTCCGCCGCCAACGCGGTCATCGAGCGCAACCAGAACCGCCGCGCGAAGAACCTCTGGACCCAGGCCGGCGAGGGCGCGTCCATCACCGGCTATGTCGCCGACACCGAGCACGACGAGGCGCAGTTCGTCGCCGACGAGATCGACCGGCTCACCGACGCCGGTGACGCCAAGGCCGGCGACGTCGCCATCTTCTACCGCACCAACGCCCAGTCGCGTGTCTTCGAAGAGATCTTCATCCGCGTCGGCCTGCCCTACAAGGTCGTCGGCGGCGTGCGCTTCTACGAGCGCAAGGAGGTCCGTGACGTCCTGGCCTACCTGCGGGTCCTCGCCAACCCCGAGGACACCGTGCCGCTGCGGCGCATCCTCAACGTCCCCAAGCGCGGCATCGGCGACCGCGCCGAAGCCATGATCGACGCGCTGTCGCTGCGCGAGAAGGTCAGCTTCCCCCAGGCCCTGCGGCGCGTGGACGAGGCGTACGGCATGGCGGCCCGCTCGGCCAACGCCGTCAAGCGCTTCAACGTCCTGATGGAGGAGCTGCGCACCGTCGTCGAGTCCGGCGCCGGGCCCGCCACCGTGCTCGAGGCGGTCCTGGAGCGGACCGGCTATCTCGCCGAGCTCCAGGCGTCCACCGACCCGCAGGACGAGACCCGCATCGAGAACCTCCAGGAGCTGGCCGCCGTGGCCCTGGAGTTCGAGCAGGAGCGGGAAGGGGAGGACCAGGGCACGCTCGCGGAGTTCCTCGAGAAGGTCGCCCTGGTCGCCGACTCCGACCAGATCCCGGACGAGGACACCGAGGGCAGTGGCGTCATCACGCTGATGACCCTGCACACCGCCAAGGGCCTGGAGTTCCCCGTCGTCTTCCTCACCGGCATGGAGGACGGCGTCTTCCCGCACATGCGCGCCCTCGGCCAGACCAAGGAGCTGGAGGAGGAGCGGCGGCTGGCCTATGTGGGCATCACCCGTGCCCGCGAGCGGCTGTATCTGACCCGGTCGAGCATGCGCAGCGCCTGGGGCCAGCCCGCCTACAACCCGCCGTCGCGCTTCCTGGAGGAGATCCCCGAGAAGTACGTGCAGTGGCGCCGCACCGGCCCCGCGACGCCGTCCGCGTCGATGGGCGCGGTGTCGTCGTCCTTCCCGTCCTCGCGCTCGGGCGGCCTGGGCGGGGGCAAGTCGGGGCCCAGCGGCTTCGCGACGCGGCGGGCCAAGGACCGGCCCGTGGTGGCGCTCACCATCGGTGACCGCGTCACCCACGACTCGTTCGGGCTGGGTACGGTCGTCGGCGTCAAGGGCAGCGGTGACAACGCCGAGGCCACGGTCGACTTCGGTGAGGAGAAGCCGAAGCGGCTCCTCCTGCGGTACGCGCCGGTGGAGAAGCTCTAACCGCTCAGCGGCGGGCGCCGCTCACGTCGGGTCGAGGTCGTGGCCGCGCAGCCACGGCAGCGGGTCGACGGCCGAGCCGCCGGGCCGTACCTCGAAGTGCAGGTGCGGTCCGGTGGAGTTGCCCGAGTTGCCGGAGTAGGCGATGACGTCACCGGCCTTGACCTGGCCGGAGCGCAGCTTGGTGCTGCTGAGGTGGCAGTACCAGGTCTCCGTGCCGTCGGGCGACGTCACTATGGCCATGTTGCCGTAGGCGACGTTGTACTGCGTGCGGACCGTGCCGTCGGTCGCGGCCATGACCGGGGTGCCGTACTGCACGGGGAAGTCGATGCCGGTGTGCACCGACATCCAGTTGACGCCCGCCTGCCCGTAATAGGCGCTGAGGCCGTGCTGGTTGACGGGAAGCGAGTACTTCGGTCGCTCGGCCTCCTTGCGGGCCGCTTCCTCCGCCTTCTTCTTCTTCTCCTCCTCCTGCCGCGCCTTGAGGTCGATGCGCTCCTGGGTGCGGTTGGCGCGGCTGGCGAAGTCGTCGGCGCCGTGGCTGAGGCTCGCGAGCTGGGTGTCCAGCTTGCTGTTGGCCTGCGCCGGCACGGCCGAGGTGTCCGGGGCGGCGGCGGCCTGCGGCGCCTTGGTGTCGCTGTCGCCACCGGCCGACACGGACGCGGCGGCGATCCCGGCGACGCCCATGACGGCGACCGAGGGAACGGCGACGGTCAACAGCGCCTTGCGGCGCGGGCGGTAGCCGGTACGGGCGGTGGCGCCCTTGCGGCGGCTACGGGCCGGGCCCGGGGTGTCCTGGCCGGCCGGCGTGAGCGGCGCGTCGTCCAGGGCGGCGGACTCCGGCTCCTCGATCACCGACATGGTGCGGGTCTCGGCGTCCGCGACGGCCCGGGCGCCGGGCACGGCCGGAGCCGGGGCGGAGTTCAGGTCGACGCCGGAGAGGTCGACCATCAGTGTCGGGGTGTGCTGCGCCTCGGGTCGGCTCTCCTCCATGGCCGCGTACGCGCTGGTGTCCCAGGTCTGCGTCTGCTGGGTGCTGACGTCCCACTGACCCGAGGTGTCCCAGGACGGGTACTGGCTGCCGCCGGTGTCCCAGCTCTGGGCGTGGGCGCCGGTGTCCCACTGGCCCGAGTGGCCCGAGGTGTCGTACGGGCCGGTCGCGCCGGAGGTGTCCCAGCCGCCGGTGTCCCACTGGCCCGAAGGCTGGGACGCGGCGGTGGTGTCCCACTGCCCGGTGCTGTACGCGCTGGTGTCCCAGGTCTGGGTCTGGCCGGTCTGGGCCTGGCCGGTGGTATCCCACTGACCGGTGTCCCACTGGCCGCTGGTGTCCCATTGCCCGGTGGTGTCCCACTGGCCTGTGGAGGTGTCCCACTGATTGCCGGCAGACCACTCGCCGGTCGCGTGACCGTCGTGCCCGGTGTAGCCGTACGGCGCGCTCTGCTGCTCGTACGACGTGTAGTGCCCGTAGGAGACGTCCTGAGCGGGACCGGTCGGGCCGGAGCCCGCCGACGGGTGACGGTCGTTCACCACCACTTCTCTTTCGCCTCGGGAGCAGGAGAATTAGCGGCGACTGTACCCGGCGGTTCGGGATGGCGACAATCTTCGTCACGTTTCAAGCGGGGGCGGCCCGGGCATTTAGCCGCCTTTCGGTGGACTGAACCCCGGGAAACCGATTTGACGTTCGAAGTTTGTTCGGTTTTTGTCGAGCGGCCGACGGGCGGCGGGCCGCCTTCGGCGGTGCGGTTGCTGTGGAGAAACGGTCAGGCGACGGAGGCCGTTCCCGAGGCGTCGGCCGCCGGTTCCTCCGTGGTCAGGGCCTGGCGGATGCCCGTCGCCACCGCCCAGTGGACGGGCAGCGCGAGATGGCCCACGCCCGTCACCCGCACATTGCGGGCGATCAGGTCCGGATGGTCGATACGCGCGGTCTCCACGGGCACCATCAATTGGTCCAGATCGCTCCAGAAGCCGATGAAATGCGTCCCGCAATTCGGGGCGGGCGCGGCCAGTTCCCGGATGACTTCCGAACCCGGCCGCATCTGCCGGACCAGCGGATGTGCCGACATCAGGGGGGCGACACGGGTGCCGCCGTGCGGGGTGCCGAGCGTGACCAGCGTGCGGACGCGGGCGTCGCCGCCGAGGCGCTGGACGTAGTAGCGGGCGATCAGTCCGCCGAGGCTGTGTCCCACCACGTCGACGCGCCGGCTGCCGGTGCGTGCGCAGAAGTCCTCCACGTGCCGGCCGAGCAGTTCGGCGGCGGTGCGGACGTCGCAGGTGAGCGGGGAGTAGTTGAGGGACTCGACCTGCCGCCAGCCGTTCCGGCGCAGCGAGCGGCGCAGCAGGACGAAGACGGAGCGGTTGTCGATGAAGCCGTGGAGCAGGAGAACAGGGGGGTGTTCGCCCACTTTTGTTGCCTTTGTCGTGAGCCCGGGCGTGTCGGTTGGGCCGGATGGGGGGACGGGCGGGGACGGCGGGCGGCGCTCCTGGGTCAGGCCGGTCGGATAGAGGAGCACATGACCGGTGAGGATCGCCAGCTCCAGCACCGTGGACCGCGCGAGGGCGGCCGAGGGGCGCAGCAGGGTGGAGAGGATCGTGAGAAAGCGCAGGGCCACCATGGCCGACCTCCCGAACGGCACACAGAAGGCGGCTCTGTCCCCCGTGCGCACTCGCGGACAGCCGGGCCGCTGTGCGCCGCGGCTTGCCCTCGCACCGCCCGCCGACCCGCCCGTCCCGGCAACGTGAGTGGCCGTACGGGCCGTGAGACGCGGCAGTGCGGGGCGGTGCGTAGCGAACGTGTTGTCCCACGTGTGATTTCCCCCTCGCTCTCCACCGCGAAACGGCCGGTTGCGGGATGCTGGGGATAACGTTCGTTCACATCCCTGGGCCCTGGGGCACGGGGAACCTCGCGGCCGGTTACCGGCAGTCGTACATGGAGGCAGTGATGGGAGTGACCGGTCCGATCCGCGTAGTGGTGGCCAAGCCGGGGCTCGACGGCCACGACCGCGGGGCGAAGGTCATCGCACGTGCGCTGCGCGACGCCGGTATGGAGGTCATCTACACCGGCCTCCACCAGACCCCGGAGCAGATCGTCGACACCGCGATCCAGGAGGACGCCGACGCGATCGGCCTGTCCATCCTCTCCGGCGCGCACAACACGCTCTTCGCCAAGGTGATCGAACTCCTTCGGGAGCGCGACGCGGAGGACATCAAGGTCTTCGGCGGCGGCATCATCCCCGAGGCGGACATCGCTCCGCTCAAGGAGCTGGGCGTCGCGGCGATCTTCACACCGGGCGCGACGACGACGTCCATCGTCGACTGGGTCCACACGAACGTCCGCCAGCCGACGGAGGCGTAACCGGGCGTGGCGGGCGCGCCGCGCGCTGCGCGCAGCAGGCCGGCCCCGGCCGAAGGCCGGGCGCCGGCGCCCGGCGCCATGCCT
>NZ_JAGGOL010000067.1 GCF_018614525.1 Streptomyces sp. ISL-11 | reverse complement strand
GGGCGACGCCCGGCGCCACGTCGAGCAGCAGCAGGTGGGCGGCGGCACCGCGCCGCCGGGCGCCGCGCGCCGCCCAGCGGCGGACCCAGCCGCGCTGCCCGCAGTCGTGCACGACCGCGCCGGCGTCGGCGCGCAGCGCGCGGCGCAGCACCGCGTAGTGGACCAGGCGGACGAGGGGGCGGTAGGCCCCGTACGGCAGCCAGCCGGGCGTGCGGCGCTCCAGGCGCTCGCGGGAGTCCTGGGAGTCCACGCACCACAGGAGCGCGCCCCGGGCGTCGAGCGCGGGCACGGTACGCCGGATCAGCGTGGACTTACCGCTGCCGGGCAGTCCGGAGACGATGAGCAGGTCGCCCGCCGGATACCGCAGCTCGGCGCGGCCCGCGCCGCCGCGCAGGTCCAGCACGCCGGCCGGCCCGGGCTCCCGCGGCCGCTCGCGCGCGGCGTGCGGCGGCCCGGATGGTGCGGGTACCGCTCGTCTCGTGTCCGTGCCCCGCGTCGCCACGGCGATCGACCTCCCCCGGTCAGGTCCCTGCCCCCTACCCGGCCAATGTAAAGAAAAGGTAATCCAATTGAGAGGGCTGTGGGCAGCCTCCCACGCGCCGGTCCGTGCAATGATGTGCGCGCCAAGAGCACACTCAACTGCATACAGGCCGCTCGAATCCGCGCGGGAGAGTTCCAGCCGTCGTGCTGGACGCCGAAGGAGCAAGTTCCTCCCTTGAATCTCTCAGGCCCCGTACCGCGCGGGTGAGGCAGATCTGAAAAGCGGGCCGCCGTGTGCGGCTCCACCCAAGGTGCAAGCCGGGATCCCGCGTGTCGTCGCGGCCCCGGTGAACCTCTCAGGTTCCGATGACAGATGGGGAGGACGTCCTCACCGCCATGCCTGGGAGCCCACACCATGACCGTTGCCCCTCGCCGTACCGCGCTCGACGCCCTGCATCGCACGCTCGGCGCGACCATGACCGATTTCGCCGGCTGGGACATGCCGCTGCGCTACGGCAGTGAGCGCGACGAGCACGTCGCGGTGCGCACCCGCGCCGGTCTCTTCGACCTCTCCCACATGGGCGAGATCACCCTGACCGGCCCCCAGGCCGGGGCGGCCCTGGACCACGCCCTGGTCGGCAACCTCTCGGCCCTCAAGCCCGGCCGCGCCCGCTACACCATGATCTGCGACGCCGACGGCGGCATCCTGGACGACCTGATCGTCTACCGCCTCGCCGACGAGGACGGCGTCCCGACCTACATGGTCGTCGCCAACGCCTCCAACGCCCAGGTGGTGCTGGACGCCCTCACCGAGCGGGCCGCGGGCTTCGAGACGACCGTCCGCGACGACCGGGAGAACTACGCCCTCCTCGCCGTCCAGGGCCCGCAGTCGCCGGGGATCCTGAAGTCCCTCACCGACGCCGACCTCGACGGCCTGAAGTACTACGCGGGCCTGCCGGGCACGGTCGCGGGCGTGCCCGCGCTGATCGCCCGCACGGGGTACACCGGCGAGGACGGCTTCGAGCTGTTCGTCGCGCCGGGCGACGCGGAGAAGCTGTGGCGGGCGCTGACCGACGCGGGCACCGAGGCCGGCCTCGTCCCCTGCGGGCTCTCCTGCCGCGACACGCTGCGCCTGGAGGCGGGCATGCCGCTGTACGGGCACGAGCTGACCACCGCGACCACGCCGTTCGACGCGGGCCTGGGCCGGGTCGTGAAGTTCGACAAGCCGGGCGACTTCGTGGGCCGGGCGGCCCTGGAGACGGCCGCCGCGCGCGCCGAGACCGCGCCGCCGCGCAAGCTGGTCGGCCTGGTCGCGACCGGCCGCCGGGTGCCGCGCGCCGGCTACCCCGTGGTCGCCGCCGGCCAGGTGATCGGCGAGGTCACCTCCGGCGCCCCCTCCCCCACGCTGGGCAAGCCGATCGCCATCGCGTACGTCGACGCCGCGCACGCCGCCCCCGGCACGGAGGGTGTGGCGGTGGACATTCGCGGTAGCCATGAGCCGTACGAGGTCGTCGCGCTGCCCTTCTACAAGCGCGAGCGCTGAGACCCCCTCATCCCACCTGTCAAGACCCGTTGCACAAGCATCCACGCGCGTACAGGAGAATCTAGTCATGAGCAACCCCCAGCAGCTGCGCTACACCAAGGAGCACGAGTGGCTGACGGCGGCCGAGGAGGGCGTGGCGACGGTCGGTATCACCGAGTTCGCGGCCAACGCGCTCGGCGACGTCGTCTACGCCCAGCTCCCGGCGGTCGGCGACACGATCACCGCGGGCGAGTCCTGCGGTGAGCTGGAGTCGACCAAGTCGGTCAGCGACCTGTACGCCCCGGTGACCGGCGAGGTCGTCGAGGCCAACCAGGACGTCGTGGACGACCCCTCGCTGGTGAATTCCGCCCCCCTCGAGGGCGGCTGGCTGTTCAAGGTGAAGATCACGGACGAGCCGGCGGACCTGCTGTCCGCCGACGAGTACGCCGCCTTCACCGCAGGCTGATCCCTCCCCCGCCTCCCGCCCAGGAAGTCCAGGAAGAACTCATGTCGCTTCTGAACAGCTCCCTCCATGAGCTCGACCCCGACGTCGCCGCCGCTGTCGACGCCGAACTCCACCGCCAGCAGTCCACCCTCGAGATGATCGCGTCGGAGAACTTCGCTCCGGTCGCCGTCATGGAGGCCCAGGGCTCGGTCCTCACCAACAAGTACGCCGAGGGCTACCCGGGCCGCCGCTACTACGGTGGCTGCGAGCACGTCGATGTCGTCGAGCAGATCGCCATCGACCGGATCAAGGCGCTCTTCGGCGCCGAGCACGCGAACGTCCAGCCGCACTCCGGTGCGCAGGCCAACGCCGCCGCGATGTTCGCGCTGATCAAGCCCGGCGACACCATCCTGGGTCTGAACCTCGCGCACGGCGGGCACCTGACCCACGGCATGAAGATCAACTTCTCCGGGAAGCTCTACAACGTGGTCGCCTACCACGTCGACGAGCAGACCAACCTGGTCGACATGGACGAGGTCGAGCGCCTCGCCAAGGAGCACCGCCCCAAGCTGATCGTCGCCGGCTGGTCCGCGTACCCGCGCCAGCTCGACTTCGCGGCGTTCCGCCGGATCGCCGACGAGGTCGGCGCGTACCTGATGGTCGACATGGCCCACTTCGCGGGCCTGGTCGCCGCGGGTCTGCACCCGAACCCGGTGCCGCACGCCCACGTCGTCACCACCACCACCCACAAGACGCTGGGCGGCCCGCGCGGCGGTGTGATCCTCTCCACGGCCGAGCTCGCCAAGAAGATCAACTCCGCTGTCTTCCCCGGTCAGCAGGGTGGTCCGCTGGAGCACGTGATCGCCGCGAAGGCCGTGTCCTTCAAGGTCGCCGCGACGGAGGAGTTCAAGGAGCGCCAGCAGCGTACGCTGGAGGGCGCCAAGCTCCTCGCGGAGCGGCTGGTCCAGCCGGACGTGGCCGAGGCGGGCGTCTCCGTCCTCTCCGGCGGCACGGACGTGCACCTGGTCCTGGTGGACCTGCGCAACTCCGAGCTGGACGGCCAGCAGGCCGAGGACCGCCTCCACGAGGTCGGCATCACGGTCAACCGCAACGCCATCCCGAACGACCCGCGGCCCCCGATGGTCACCTCGGGTCTGCGGATCGGTACGCCGGCGCTGGCCACCCGCGGCTTCCGGACCGAGGACTTCCGGGAGGTGGCGGACATCATCGCCGAGGCGCTGAAGCCGTCCTACGACGCGGAGGCCCTGCGCGGCCGCGTCACCGCCCTGGCGGAGAAGCACCCGCTGTACGCCGGGCTGAAGTAACACCGGATCGACCCGCCGGTCCGGGGCACTGGGCACACTGAAAGGTGAGCCCGGTGCCCCGCACCACGTCGGGGCACCACCCCGCACGACCACGCACCACCCATGTACCACCGACCCGAGGGAGCAGCCACCGTGGCCATCTCCGTATTCGATCTCTTCTCGATCGGCATAGGCCCGTCCAGCTCCCACACGGTCGGCCCGATGCGGGCCGCGCTGATGTTCGTGCGCCGCCTGAAGAACGAGGGCCTGCTGGCCCACACCACCTCCGTGCGCGCCGAGCTCTTCGGTTCGCTGGGCGCCACCGGCCACGGCCACGGCACCCCCAAGGCCGTCCTGCTGGGCCTGGAGGGCCACTCGCCGCGCACCGTGGACGTCGAGCAGGCGGACGCCGAGGTCGAGCGGATCCGCGCCACGAAGCGGCTGCGGCTGCTCGGCGCGGAGATAGGCTCGGACCACGAGATCGACTTCGACGAGCCGACCCAGCTCATCCTGCACCGCCGCCGCTCCCTGCCGTACCACGCCAACGGCATGACCCTCTTCGCCTACGACGAGACCGGCGCGCCCCTGCTGGAGAAGACGTACTACTCCGTCGGCGGCGGCTTCGTCGTCGACGAGGACGCGGTCGGCGAGGACCGGATCGTCCTCGACGACACCGTGCTGAAGTACCCCTTCCGCACGGGCGACGAGCTGCTGCGCCTCTCCCGCGAGACCGGCCTGTCGATCTCCTCGCTGATGCTGGAGAACGAGAAGGCGTGGCGCACCGAGCAGGAGATCCGCGAGGGCCTCCTGGAGATCTGGCGCGTGATGCAGGCGTGCGTGGCGCGCGGCATGTCCCGCGAGGGCATCCTGCCGGGCGGCCTCAAGGTCCGCCGCCGCGCCGCGAACTCCGCCCGCCAGCTGCGCGCCGAGGGCGACGCGCAGGCCCGCGCCATGGAGTGGATCACCCTCTACGCCATGGCGGTCAACGAGGAGAACGCCGCCGGCGGCCGCGTGGTGACCGCGCCCACCAACGGCGCGGCCGGCATCATCCCCGCCGTCCTGCACTACTACCTCAACTTCGTTCCCGGCGCGGACGAGGACGGCATCGTCCGCTTCCTCCTCGCCGCGGGTGCGATCGGCATGCTCTTCAAGGAGAACGCCTCGATCTCCGGCGCCGAGGTCGGCTGCCAGGGCGAGGTCGGCTCCGCCTGCTCCATGGCCGCCGGCGGTCTCGCCGAGGTCCTCGGCGGCAGCCCCGAGCAGGTCGAGAACGCCGCCGAGATCGGCATGGAGCACAACCTCGGCCTCACCTGCGACCCGGTGGGCGGTCTGGTCCAGATCCCCTGCATCGAGCGCAACGGCATGGCGGCCGCCAAGGCCGTCACCGCCGCCCGCATGGCCCTGCGCGGCGACGGCCGCCACCACGTGTCCCTCGACAAGGTCATCAAGACCATGAAGGAGACGGGCGCGGACATGAAGGTCAAGTACAAGGAGACGGCCCGCGGCGGCCTCGCGGTCAACGTCATCGAGTGCTGACGGGAACGGCCGACGGCCGATAGCCCTCTTCGCGAGCTGCGAACGACAGCCCCGGCACCGCCCACCCGGCGGGCCGGGACTGTCGCGTTCCCACGACGCGTCCGCCCTCGCGGCGCGGCACCGAGATCACCATGACCGGAAACGGAATGTCATTGGTTGAGCCGCGAAAGTAATGTCGGGTGTCTCTTTCCGTGCCACACACACGAGGAGCACCGCCATGGGACATCCCGCACGCGCCACCGCCGCGATCCTCGGCGCCGCCGCCGTCACCCTCGCGCTCGCCGCCCCGGCCGCCGTCGCGGACGCCCCGGCGCCCGCGCTGCGGGTCCACAGCGGTGCGTACGGCGGCTGCCTCACGGCGGAGGGGTCCGCCTACCACGATCCCCGGGGCGCGCTGCGGCCGTGGCTCGTGGCGCTCCAGCCGTGCGACAGAGACGTGACGCCCCGCCAGTCCTGGAGATACAGCCCGGCCACGCACCAGTACACGTCGGTCGACCAGCCCTACCGGTGCATCGACCGGCAGGGCTCCCTGCTGGTGACGGCGCTGTGCGACGCCGGCGCGGCCCACCAGCGGTTCCGCCCGGAGCCGGCCGCCGGCGACCGGCGGAGGATCGTCTCGGAGGCCGACGGACGGCTGTGGGAGCAGGAGACCCACCGCTGCGGCACGTCGCGCGACGCCACGGGCGAGGGCGTCCGCGCCGGCCTCGGCGCCGAGGGGACCTCACCGGCCCAGCGGTGGCGGCTCAGCCCCGCCTGAGGCGCGGGGTCAGCGGTCCGTACGGGTCTCGGGGGCCGTCTCCCTGCGCAGCCACGCGAGGTATTCGTCGCTGCCCGCCGTGATGGGGGTGGCGATGATCTCCGGGGTGGCGTAGTCGTGGCGGCCCCTGATGTGGGCTTCGAGTTCGGCGTAGCGGGCGGCCGTGGTCTTGTAGAGGACCCGCCATTCGATGTCGCTCTCCACCTTGCCGCGCCAGTGGTAGAGGCTGGTGAGGGGGCCGTCGATCTGCGCGCAGGCGGCGAGCCTGCGGTCGATGGCGGTCGTGGCCAGGAGCCGCGCGCGCTCCTCGCTGTCGGTCGTCGTCATGACGGCGATGTACTGGGCCTCGGACATGGCGCCGACCGTACCGCAGCCGCACCGGGGCGGCGTTGTCAGTGGTGGCCGTTACGCTCACGAACATGAGTTACGCAGACCTGCGCGAACTCCAGAGCGCGCTCAACACCGCCTCGGACATCGCCTTCTCTCTCGACGCCGCGCCTGCGCCCCATGAGGCCGATCAGCTCGTGGACGCCCTGCGCCGGGCGCTGTCCGCCGCGAACGCGCTGGGAGCCAGTACGGCCGCGACGGGATGCTCCGAGCATCCGCGGGGGGCCGTCGACCCGCTGTACGGGGACAAGGACGATCCGCTGCCGCCGGGCTGGGGGCGGTGCCTGCTGTGCAACGACCGACGGCGGCGGGCCAGCGCGCAGCGTCGTGGCTGGCGCTGACCCGGTGCCGTGCCGGTGGCCGGGTCAGCCGTTGACGGAGGCCCAGAACTCGTCGAAGGACAGCACGCCGTCGCCGTTGCCGTCCTTCTTGTTGATGATGGCCTGGGCCACGGTCTCGGTGACGTTGAAGTCGCCGAGCTGAGCCATCACGCTCTTGTACTCGGCGGCGGTGATCAGGCCGTCGCCGTCCACGTCGAACCGCTCGAAAGCCTTGCGTGCCTCGGCCTTGCGCGCGTCGATATCGGCCATGTCGGCCTCCCCTTTGTGTGCTGGTGTGACCGGCACAGATTAGCGGCCGCCGTTGACCAGGTGGATATAGCGGTCCCACTCCCAGTGCGGCCCGGGGTCGGTATGCGTGGATCCGGGGACTTCGACGTGGCCGATGATGTGGGCCCGGTCCTTGGGAATGCCGTAACGATCACAGACGGCGGCGGTCAGCCGCGCGGAGGAGCGGTAGAGGGCGTCCGTGAAGTATGCGGGGCGGTCGGTCCAGCCCTCGTGCTCGATACCGATGCTGCGGGTGTTGTAGTTCCAGTTGCCGGCGTGCCAGGCGATGTCCTTTTCCCGCACGAACTGCCCGATGTAACCGTCGGCGGAGGCGACCATGTAATGCGCCGAGACCTTCGCCGCGGGATCACGGAAGATCCGCATGGCATCGCCGAAGGTCTCCTCGGTCACATGGATCACGACGAAGTCGACGGGGTAGGCGCCGGGGCGTCCGGAGACCGTGTAGTTGGCGCTGTCCGCCGGTATCCAGTGGCTGGGCGGGTACGGGCCGGCTGTGGGGGTGTGTTCCATGGGGGCTCCCGGGGCAGGGCTCACTCACCGGCGGCTGTGGCAGGGACATGACACTGCACTTCATCCGGCACCGCAAGCACCGGCACACCCCCCGCATAGAAATAAGAGATACCGTCGGTTCATTCATGGAATGCAAGGCGGGTGTTCCATCTCACCTTTGATTAGTGAGGCAGCTTTTCCGGCTTGCCCGACTATGCCCTAGTAATCGCTTTGGCATGGAGGTGCCCCCCGTGCGATAGTCGACGCCACGACCCCCTTTGACCCGGGCCAGGTCGTCCACGCCCGCCGCGGAACACACCCCATTTCTCCGCGGCGGCCACGAAGAGGCCCCCGGCCGTCGCATTCCGACGCACGGGGGCCTCTTCGCATGCACGTGGTCCGACCGACGATGCCGGCGTCTCCCCGGCGTCGGGTTTGCGGCGGCGAACTGTGCAAGGGCAAATCCGCGACCGCTCAGCGGTCCGCGACCCGCATCTCGAACCAGGTCGTCTTGCCCCGCGCCAGCAGGTCCACACCCCACCGGTCCGAGAGCTTGTCGACGAGGAAGAGCCCGCGCCCGCTGGTGTCGAGCTCACGTACGGGCATCAGACACGGCAGCCCGCGGGAGGGGTCGCGCACCTCGACCCGCAGCCACCCCCGGCGGCGCCGCATCCGCAGCCCGAAGCACCTCGCTCCCGTGTGCCGGACGGCATTGCCGACGAGCTCGGAGACCAGCAGGACGGCGTGCTCGGCGAGTTGGGCGGAGAGTCCCCAGTGGCGCAGGACCACCGACTGGGTCAGCCGGCGCGCGGCCACGGCGGACTCGGGGCGGGAGGGCAGCCGGACCTCGTCGGCGGTGGGGTCGCCGAACAGATCGAGCGCCTTGAGCGCCAGTTCATCCTCTACGGACGGCGTCCACCGGACAGCAGCCGTGCCACCCCGCTGTCGCGGATGCTCCGTTCCTTCCAGGCCCGCCATGCACCCCATCATGGCCGCCGTAAAGACGTCACGGGCTGGAACGAGGGGATTCGATTTACCGGAATCCACGCCTCCAAGGCGCCTCGACGACATATGCCATGGGCAGGCAGTTGACCGGAAAACCGATACTGACCTGCGGCGACCGCACAGCGCTGAAAGATCGTCCAAGAAGGTCCGGCGAGCGGCTCCACGGGGTGCGCGCACGCCGCGGAATTCCCCCACAAGAGGCAATCCGCGGCACGCTCGGAACCGGCCGTTCCGCCGACCCATCGGGCAATTCGGCGTCAACCCGCCGACAATCAGACGAACTTGGCCTTGCCGGGCCCGTCCTCGACGAAGCTGCGCATCCCGATCTCCCGGTCCTCGGTCGCGAACAGCCCCGCGAACCAGTTGCGTTCGATGGCGAGCCCGGTGTCGATATCGGTCTCCAGGCCGGCGTCCACCGACTCCTTGGCGGCGCGCAGGGCGAGCGCCGGGCCACTGGCGAGCTTCGCCGCCCAGGCGTGCGCCTGCTCGTACACCTCCGCCGCCGGCACCACCCGGTCGACGAGCCCCAGGGACAGCGCCTCCTCCGCCCTGACCTGACGGCCGGTGAAGATGAGGTCCTTCGCCTTGGACGGGCCCACGAGCCGCGCCAGGCGCTGGGTGCCGCCCGCGCCCGGGATCAGGCCGAGCAGGATCTCCGGCTGGCCGAGCTTGGCGTTGTCGGCGGCGATCCGGAAGTCGGCGCACAGCGCGAGCTCGCACCCGCCGCCCAGCGCGTAACCGGTGACGGCCGCGACGACGGGCTTGGGGATCCGCGCCACGGCGGTGAAGGAGTCCTGGAGCCCGCGCGACCGCGCCACCATGGCGGCGTGGTCCATGTCGCGCATCTCCTTGATGTCCGCGCCGGCCGCGAAGACCTTCTCGCCGCCCCACAGGACGACGGCCCGCACGTCCTGGCGGCGGGTCACCTCCTCCGCGAGCTCGCGGATGCGGTCCTGGGCGGCGATGTCGAGCGCGTTCATCGGCGGACGGTCCAGGCGGATGACGCCCACGCCCTCGGCGACCTCAAGATGCACAGTCATGACAGCAGGTTAGTACCGGTTAACGGAAAACGGCCCGGTGCACTGCGTCACAGCGCACCGGGCCGTCGTCGTACGGGAGAGAGGCCCCGTCAGTTCCCTGCCGTCAGCTGCCGGCCGTCCACTCCGCCCACGACATGTTCCAGCCGTTGAGGCCGTTCTCCGGCTGGATCGTCTTGTCCTGGGAGTTCTTCACGATCACGACGTCGCCGACGAGCGAGTTGTCGTAGAACCAGGCGGCCGGCGTGGACGGGTCGCCGCCGCCCCGCTGGTCGAACAGGCCCACACAGCCGTGGCTGACGTTCTCCGAGCCGAAGGTGGACTCGCCCGACCAGTAGTTGCCGTGCAGGAAGGTGCCGGAGTTGGACAGGCGCATGGCGTGCGGCACGTCCTTGATGTCGTACTCGCCGCCGAAGCCGACCGTGCTGCCGTCCATGCGCGTCACGTCGTGCTTCTCGCTGATGACCATCTGCCCGTTGTACGTGGAGTGGCCCGGGCCACCGGCGGAGATCGGGACGGTCTTGAGGGGCTTGCCGTCACGCACGACGGCCATCTGGTGGCTCGCGGCGTCGACGGTGCTCACCTGGCTGCGGCCGACGGTGAACTTCACGGTCTTCGTCTGCGTGCCGTACACGCCCTCACGGCCCTGGACGCCGTCGAGGTTGAGCTTGACGGTCACCTTGGTGCCGGGCGCCCAGTACTTCTCCGGCCGGAAGTCGAGGCGGTCGTTGCCGAACCAGTGCCCCTTGACCGGCACCGACGGCTCGGCGGTCACCTGCACGGCGCGCTCGACGGCCTTGGGGTCGGTGATGCCACGGCTGAAAGTGAGCGAGACGGGCATCCCGACGCCGACGGTCTGGCCGTCCTCAGGCGTGAAGTAGCCAACGAAGGTGTTCTGCGGGGTGAGTGTCGTGAAGCTCGCGTGCTTGGCGGATTTGCGGCCCTTCTTGTCCTTGGCCAGCGCGTCCACGGTGTACTTGGTGGAGGCACCCAGGTGGGCGGACGGCTCCCAGGCCGAACCGCCGCCGGTTATGTTGCCCTCGACCTGATTGCCCTTCGCATCGGCGACCTTGACCGAGGTCAGGGTGCCGTTCTCCGCGGTCACCTTCAGGGCGCCGCTCGTCGCGACGTCGGTGGCGCCGTCCTTGGGAGCGATCGTCACGACCGCCTGCGAGGGCTTGCCGTCGTCCTTCCCGCCGCTGTCCTTCTTGCCGTCCCCGTCGCCACCACAGGCGGTGACCAGCAGCAACAACGCTCCGAGCAGAAACGCCGACAGGCCGGTACGGCCGGTGCGCCCTCTCGATATCGGCTGCGCGTTCACAACGGTTGTCTCCCCTCGCACGGCCCGCGGCCACGCGGCGCCCCCATGGAGCGCGACGACACGCGCTCCGGCGATAGATAACCACATGCCACCGGTGCCGCAGACCCCGGGAATGTCACCGTTGGGTCCCAAATGAGAACGGTGGTACGAGTCGTGCGCATGGTGAGTGGCCTGTGGCCGAAGAGAGGCATCGTAAACCAGCCGGCGGGCCGCTCCGTCGCCGGGCGGCCGGACCGATCACCTGTGTGAGCGCGCCCGGGGATCTGGGCAGAACTGGGGGAAGGACGCACCGCCGGCGCCCGGCGCGCCGGTCGAGAGCCGCCGGAGGCGAAGACGTGTCGAGCGCACCCGAGCAAGAGGCGGAGCGGGACGGGGGCCACGGCCCCGGTCCGGGCCGCCCGTCCGTGGCGGGCGCGGCCCCGGCCCCGGCCGCCGTCAACGGGCACCGGCGGCCGGGGCGGGAGGAACGGGAGGAAGCACCCGCCGCCACGGTGTGGCCGGGCAGCCCCGAGCCCCTGGGCGCCCGCTTCAAGGAGGGCGGCGGGGTGGCGGGGACGAACTTCGCGCTCTGGGCCGGCGGAGCGGAGGCCGTCGAGCTGTGCCTCTTCGACGACGCCCCCGACGACACCACCGGCGGCGCGGACGGCGGCGGGCCGGCCGAGCGGGAGACACGCCTCCCGCTGACCGAGCTGACCCACGAGATATGGCACGGCTTCGTGCCCGGCGTGCTGCCGGGGCGGCGCTACGGCTACCGCGTCCACGGCCGCTGGGACCCGTGGACCGGTGCCCGCTGGAACTCCTCGAAGCTCCTGCTGGATCCTTACGCGCGCGCGGTCGACGGTGATTTCGCCCTGCCGCCCGAGGTGTACGGGCACGTCCGCGACTGGCCGCAGCAGCATGTCGCCGACACCGTCCGCGACGAGCGCGACTCGGCCCCGTACGTCCCCAAGGGCGTGGTGGTCGCGGACGGCGACGACTGGGCGGACGACCACCGGCCGAAGACGCCCTGGGCCGACACGGTCATCTACGAGCTGCACGTGCGCGGCTTCACCATGCGCCACCCCGGCGTCCCGGAGCACCTGCGCGGTACGTACGCGGGGCTCGCGCACCCGGCGGCCATAGAGCATCTGACACGGCTCGGCGTGACCGCCGTGGAGTTGCTGCCGGTGCATCAGTTCGCCCATGAGGACCACCTGCTGCGGTGCGGGCTGCGCAATTACTGGGGCTACAACTCCATCGGGTACTTCGCGCCGCACGCCGCCTATGCCGCCACGGGGACGCGCGGCCGGCAGGTGGGCGAGTTCAAGCGGATGGTGCGCGCCCTGCACGCGGCCGGCATCGAGGTCATCCTCGACGTCGTCTACAACCACACCGCCGAGAGCGGCGAACTGGGCCCGACGCTGTCGCTGCGCGGCATCGACAACCGCCGCTACTACCGCCTCCAGGGCGACGCCCGCCGCTACGCCGACTACACGGGGTGCGGCAACACCCTGCACGTTGTGCAGCCGAACGTCCTGCGGCTGATCACCGACTCGCTGCGCTACTGGGTGCAGGAGATGGGTGTCGACGGATTCCGCTTCGACCTCGCGGCGGCGCTGGCCCGGTCCATGCACGACGTGGACATGCTCTCGCCGTTCCTCGCGGTCATCGCCCAGGACCCGGTGCTGCGGCGGGTCAAGCTCATCGCCGAGCCCTGGGACGTGGGCTCGGGCGGCTATCAGGTGGGCGCCTTCCCTCCCTTGTGGACGGAGTGGAACGACCGTTACCGCGACGCGGTGCGGGACTTCTGGCGGGGTGCCCTGCCGGACGTACGGGACCTCGGCTACCGCCTCTCCGGGTCCAGCGACCTCTACGCGTGGGGCGGCCGCCGCCCGTACGCCTCGGTCAACTTCGTCACCGCGCACGACGGGTTCACGCTGCGGGACCTGGTCAGCTACGAGCAGAAGCACAACGAGGCCAACGGCGAGGGCAACCGGGACGGCACGGAGGCCAACCGCTCCTGGAACTGCGGCGCCGAGGGCGAGACCGGTGATCCGGCCGTCCTGGCGCTGCGGCGGCGGCAGTCGCGCAATCTGCTGACCACCCTGCTGCTGTCCACGGGGGTGCCGATGCTGGTCGCGGGCGACGAGATGGGCCGTACCCAGGGCGGCAACAACAACGCCTACTGCCAGGACAACACGAGCAGTTGGCTGGACTGGTCGCTGCCGGAGGAGCCCGGTCCGCGGGCGCTGACGGATCTGGCCGCACGGCTCCTGGCGCTGCGGCGGGACCACCCCGTGCTGCGCAGCCGTTCCTTCTTCTCCGGCCGCCCGCGCGGCGCGGACGGGCTGCGGGACCTGGCGTGGTTCACGGCGCGGGGCACGGAGATGACCGAGGCCGACTGGTACGCGCCGACGGCGACCCTGGGGATGTACCTCTCCGGCCGCGACATCCCCCGGCGCGGCCCGGAGGGCGAACCGGTCACCGACGACAGCTTCCTGGCGATCCTGCACGCGGGCGCCGGGCCGGTGTCCTTCACGCTGCCGGGGCCGCCGTGGGCGGACGGCTACGAACTCCTCGTCAACACCGCGCTGGAGAGCCAGGAGAGCGCGCCGGGCGAACGGCGGGGCGCGGGTGCGCCCGTGGCCGTACGCGCCCGGTCGGTCCTGTTGTTCCGGGCGTACTTCGACGGCCGTGGTCCGATCGCGCCCCCGGCTCCGGGCCCGAAAACCGAGTGAGGACTGTCAGTGGTGAACCGTAGTCTCGCTCCTGATGACCGACACCACGGCAGAGCCCCGCCCGACCGAGCGTCGCTCCGCGACGCGCTCGCTGCTGCGCCTGTGGCCGTACGTGCGGCCGGTGCGCGGCAGACTGATCGCGGCCGCCTGCGCGGCGGTCCTGGCCTCCTGCGCCGGTCTGGTCATACCGCTCGTCCTGAAGTGGATGGTGGACGGGCCGGTCGCCGCCCACGACCCCTCGGGGGTGTGGCTGGGCGGTGTGGTCGTGCTGCTGCTGGGCACGACGGAGGCGCTGCTCTTCTGGGCGCGGCGGGCGCTGGTCGCCCGGCCGCTGACCCGTGTCGAGGCGGACCTGCGGGCCGCGCTCTACCACCGGCTCCAGCGGCTGCCCGTCGCCTTCCACGACCGCTGGCCCTCGGGGCAGTTGCTCTCGCGCGCCACGACGGACCTGATGCTGCTGCGGATCTTCCTGGCGTTCCCGTTGACCTTCCTGCTGGTCAACGGGGTGACCATCGTGGTGGGTTTCGCCATTCTGCTGACGCAGCAGTGGACGCTGGGGCTGGTGCTGCTCGCGCCGGTGGCCCCGCTGATCGTGCTGTGCCGGTACTTCGAGGAGCGCTACTCCCAGGCCGCGCGCACCGCACAAGACCAGGTCGGTGATCTGACGACGGTCGTCGAGGAGAGCGTCCTGGGCATCCGGATCGTCAAGGGCTTCGGCCGGCACCGGGGGCAGGAGCGGGCGTTCGCCGCGCTCGCCGGCGGGCTGCGCGGGACCGAGCTGCGCAAGGCGGGCCTGCTGGGCACGCTGTGGGCGCTCATCATGATCCTGCCGGAGCTGGCCGTCGGCGCCGCCCTGGTCCTGGGTGTCGCGCGGGTGGCCGACGGCGAGCTGTCGGCGGGCACGCTGGTGGCGTTCCTGTCGACGGCGCTCGCGCTGCGCTGGCCGGTGGAGTCGATCGGCTTCCTGCTCGCGGTGACGAACGAGTCGGCGACGGCGACGGACCGCGTCTTCGAGGTGATGGACGCGGAACCCGAAGCGGACCGGCCCCGCACGGCCGCCGCGGTGGCTCCCGGTGAGCACGACGGCCTGCGCCTGGAGGGCGTGGAGTTCCGCTATCCCGACGCACCGGCGGACGCCCCGCCCGTGCTGCGCGGCATCGACCTGCACATCCGCACCGGCGAGACCATGGCCCTCGTCGGCACCACGGGCAGCGGCAAGACCACCCTGACCGCGCTCGTCCCCCGCCTCCACGAGGCCACCGCCGGGCGGATCACCCTCGACGGCCTGGACATCGCCGCGCTGCCGCGCGACCGGCTGCGCGAGCTCGTCGCCGTCGCCTTCGAGGACCCCACGCTCTTCTCGGCCGACGTCGCCGAGAACGTCCTGATGGGCGCGCCGCACGCCCGGGAGGAGGACCTCCGCCGCGCGCTCGCCGTCGCCCAGGCCGGCTTCGTGGACGCCCTCCCGGACGGCCCGCGCACCCAGGTCGGCGAACAGGGCCTGAGCCTGTCCGGCGGTCAGCGGCAGCGTCTCGCGCTGGCCCGCGCGGTCGTCGGCGAGCCGCGCTTCCTGATCCTCGACGACCCGCTCTCCGCGCTCGACGTGCACACCGAGGCCCTGGTCGAGGCCGCCCTGCGCGAGGTCCTGGCGACCACGACGGCCCTCGTCGTCGCCCACCGCCCCTCCACGGTCCTGCTCGCCGACCGGGTGGCACTGCTGTCCGGCGGGCGCGTGGCGGCGGTGGGCACCCACCACGAACTCCTGCGCCAGAGCCGGGAGTACGCCTCGCTCATGTCCGGCGAGCCGACAGGAGGCCGGCCCCGATGACCACCACCGCCGACCAGCCGGCCACCGAGGCCGGCCCGACCGTCGCGTCACCCGCCCGGGACCCCTTCGACAAGGACGTCCTGCCCACGCCCCAGGGCGCCTCCCGCGCCCTGCTGCGCTCGCTCCTGGCCCCCGCGCGCCGCCCGGCCCGGCTCGCCGTCGTCCTGCTGCTCCTCCAGCAGGCCGCCGTCCAGGCCGGGCCGCTGCTCGTGGCGTACGCCATCGACCGCGGTGTGCCGGCGGTCCGTCGCGGCGACCACGGCCCTCTCGTCGCCGTCGCCGTCGGGTACGCGGTGTGCGCTCTGGCCTCCGGGCTGCTCCAGCTGGCCTTCGTCCGGCTCGCGGCGCGCATCGGCCAGGACGTCCTGCTGGACCTGCGCGGCCGCATCTTCCGCCACGCGCAGTCGCTCAGCGTCGACTTCCACGAGCGCTACACCTCCGGCCGCCTGATCTCCCGCGCCACCACCGACGTGGAGTCGATCCGCGAGCTGCTCAACGACGGCCTCCAGGAACTGATCGGCGTCGCCCTCTCGGTGGTGTACGTCTCGGCGACGCTGCTGTACCTCGACCCGGGCCTGGGTGGCGCGGCCCTGCTGTCCTTCGCGCCGCTGTATCTGCTCGTACGCTCCTACCGGCGCCGTTCGATGCGGGTCTACAGCCGGCGCTCCACCGCGATCGCGGCGGTCATCGTGAAGTTCACCGAGACCATGAACGGCATCCGCCCGGTCAAGGCGTTCCGCCGCGAGTCCGCCAACGACGCCCACTTCGACGAACTCAACGACACCCACCGGCGGGCCAACGCGGACGCCATGCTGGAGATGGCCCGCTACGTGGTCCTCTCCCGGCTGACGGCCAACACCGTCCTCGCCGCGATCGTCCTGTGGGGTGCCTACCGCGTCGCCGGCGGCGGGCTGGCGCTCGGCGCGCTCGCGGCCTCGGTGCTGTACCTGCGGCGGCTGTACGACCCGATCGACCGGCTCGGGATGTTCCTCAACTCCTACCAGTCGGCGGCCGCGTCCCTGGAGAAGATCGCGGGCCTGCTCGCCCAGCGGCCCTCCGTCCCGGAACCGCGCGACCCCACGCCCCTGCCCCCGCGCCCCGCCGGCAGCCCCGGCCGCGAGGTCGTCCTCGACGGGGTGCGCTTCGCCTACCGGACGGGCGGCGAGGTGCTCCCCCGCTTCGACCTGACCCTGGCCGCCGGCCGTACGGTGGCGGTCGTCGGCTCGACCGGCGCCGGCAAGTCCACCCTGGCCAAGCTCCTCGCCCGCTTCTACGACCCGACCGAGGGCGAGGTCCGCCTCGACGGGGTCCCGCTGCGCGACCTGGCCGGCGCGGAGCTGCGCCGCGGCGTCGTGATGGTCACCCAGGAGGCGTTCCTCTTCTCCGGGACGGTCGCCGAGAACATCGCCATCGGTCGCCCCGGCGCGACGCGCGAGGACATCGAACAGGCGGCGAAGGCGATCGGCGCGCACGACTTCATCACGGCGCTGCCGGACGGCTACGACACGGACGTCCGCAAGCGCGGCGGCCGCATCTCCGCCGGCCAGCGCCAATTGGTCGCCTTCGCCCGCGCGCTGCTCGCCGACCCGGCGGTCCTCATCCTCGACGAGGCGACGTCCTCGCTGGACATCCCGGGCGAACGGGCGGTGCAGCGCGCGATGCGGGTGGTGCTGCGCGGGCGTACGGCTGTGATCATCGCGCATCGGCTGTCGACGGTGTCGATCGCGGACCGGGTGCTGGTGATGGCGGACGGCCGGATCGTGGAGGACGGGGTGCCCTCCGGGCTGGTGGCGGGTACGGGGCGCTACGCGAAGCTCCATCGAGCTTGGCGCGACGGTTTGGCCTGACGGCCGGTCGGGGTCTCGCACGGTTGCCCCGTGCGGTGCCGTTTCCGCTGCGCGGTGCCGTTTCCGCTGCGCGGGGCTTGTGCCGCTGCGCGGGGCTTGTGCCGCTGCGCGGGGCTTGTGCCGCTGCGCGGGGCTTGTGCCGCTGCGCGGGGCTTGTTGGCGGTCGGTGCCGGGGCTGCGGGGGCCTGTTGTCGGGGCTGCTTCGCTTTACGCCCCGACAACAGGCCCCCGCAGCCCCGTCCCCTCCTGCCGGTGGGTGGGAGGTAAAGACCAGTGGCGGCCGGCACCGCGCAACTGGCCGGAACCGGAGAGGGGTTCTTCCCACCGCCCGCGGGAGGGGCGGGCCGGAGCGGGTGCTTGTCAGGGCGTAAAGCGAAGCAGCCCCGACAAGCACCCGCGGAGGCCCGACCCCGCATCTGAACAGCCCCGCGCAGCGGACAGCGCGCCGCGCAGCGGGAACCACACCCGCACAGGGCAAACGCGCGAACCCCGAACCCACGGGTCACCGCTATGCGGACCGTGTTCTTACGTCAACGGACGCAATCCGGCCAACCTTCCGCCGGACTCCTGACACGTACATGCCCGCAGTGGCACTCTTCCCTCCACCGACGCACGGCTTCCCCATGGCACCACCGCCGGGCGTCGCGTCGCCGTATCCGCGTGCCTCCCGAAGCCCCACCCGGTGGGCCCGTGCAGCAGACCACGCTCCGCCCGGGCGGTCAGCTCGCCGCCCGGCCTCTTCCGGTCACCCACCGTGGCCACCGCAGAAGGAGTCAGCGTGAGACCCACCCCCCATCGGCGAGCAGTCGCCACCGGCGCGTTGGTCGCCGTCACCGCCATGCTGGCCGTCGGCGTACAGACCGGTTCCGCCGACGCCCGTACCGACGACGCACCCGCCGGCCGCAAGGTCGTCGCCAAGGCCGACCCCGGCGCGCTCCCCGCCAAGCTCAGCCCCTCGCAGCGCGCCGAGCTCATACGCGACGCCAACGCGACCAAGGCGAAGACCGCCGAGTCCCTCGGCCTCGGCGCCAAGGAACAGCTGGTCGTCCGCGATGTGACCAAGGACGCCAACGGCACCCTGCACACCCGCTACGAGCGCACGTACGACGGGCTGCCCGTCCTCGGCGGCGACCTCGTGGTCGACGCGACCAAGGGCGGCGCCGTCAAGACCGTGGCCAAGGCGACGAAGGCCCGCGTGGCCGTCGCCACGACCACCCCCGCCTTCGCCGCCGCCACCGCGGAGAAGGACGCCGTCAAGGCGGCCAACGCGCAGGGCTCGAAGGCCACCAAGGCCGACAAGGCGCCGCGCAAGGTGATCTGGGCGGCCAAGGGCACGCCGGTCCTCGCGTACGAGACCGTCGTCGGCGGGCTCCAGGACGACGGCACGCCCAACCAGCTGCACGTCATCACCGACGCGAAGACCGGCGCGAAGCTCTTCGAGTTCCAGGGCGTCAAGCAGGGCACCGGCAACAGCCAGTACAGCGGCAAGGTCACCATCGGCACGACCCCCTCGTACACGATGACCGACGGAACGCGCGGCGGACACAAGACGTACGACCTCAAGCACGGCTCGTCCGGCACCGGCACCCTCTTCACCGACACCGACGACGTCTGGGGCAACGGCACCACCAGCGACCCGGCCACCGCCGGTGTCGACGCGCATTACGGCGCCCAGCTGACGTGGGACTACTACAAGAACGTGCACGGGCGCACCGGCATCAAGGGCGACGGCAAGGGCGCGTACAGCCGGGTCCACTACGGCAACGCCTACGTCAACGCGTTCTGGGACGACAGCTGCTTCTGCATGACCTACGGCGACGGGTCCGGCAACGCCAAGCCGCTGACCTCGATCGACGTGGCCGCGCACGAGATGACGCACGGCGTCACCTCGGCCACCGCCAACCTCACCTACAGCGGCGAGTCGGGCGGCCTCAACGAGGCGACCTCGGACATCTTCGCCGCGGCTGTCGAGTTCTGGGCGAACAACCCGTCCGACCCGGGTGACTACCTGGTCGGCGAGAAGATCGACATCAATGGCAACGGCACCCCGTTGCGCTACATGGACAAGCCGAGCAAGGACGGCCGGTCCAAGGACGCGTGGTACTCCGGCCTCGGCGGCATCGACGTGCACTACTCGTCGGGCCCGGCCAACCACTGGTTCTACCTGGCGTCCGAGGGCAGCGGCCCCAAGGACATCAACGGCGTGCACTACGACTCCCCGACCTCCGACGGGCAGCCGGTCACCGGCATCGGCCGGGACAACGCCGCGAAGATCTGGTTCAAGGCACTGAGCCAGCGGATGCAGTCCAACACCAACTACGCGAGCGCGCGCGACGCGACGCTGTGGGCCGCCGGCGAGCTGTTCGGCGTCGGCAGCGAGACGTACAACAACGCGGCCAACGCCTGGGCCGCCATCAACGTCGGCAGCCGGGTCTCCACCGGTGTCTCCGTCACCTCTCCCGGCGACCAGACCAGCATCGTGAACACCGCCGTCTCCCTGCAGATCAAGGCGACGAGTTCCACGAGCGGTTCGCTGACCTACTCGGCAACCGGGCTGCCCGCAGGCCTGTCGATCAACTCCTCCACCGGTCTGATCTCCGGCACCCCGACCACCACGGGCACCAGCACGGTCACCGTGACGGTGAAGGACTCGGCCGGCAAGACGGGCACCGCCACCTTCAAGTGGACCGTCAACACCACGGGCGGCGGCAGCGTCTTCGAGAACACCACCCCGGTGGCGATCCCGGACGCCGGTGCGGCCGTCACCTCGCCGATCGTCGTGACCCGCAGCGGCAACGGCTCCGCCGCCCTGAAGGTGGACGTGAACATCACGCACACCTACCGCGGCGACCTCACGATCGACCTGGTGGCGCCCAACGGCAAGACCTGGTCGCTCAAGGACTCGGACTCCTGGGACTCGGCCGCGGACGTGAAGGAGTCGTACACCGTCGACGCCTCCGCGGTGTCCGCCACCGGCACCTGGAAGCTCCAGGTCCAGGACGTCTACTCGGCCGACAGCGGCACGATCAACAGCTGGAAGCTGACCTTCTGATCCACACAGTGACCGGCGGCCGGTGACGGCCGCCGTACGGACGGGGCGCCGTCCGGGGTGAGTGCGACTCCCCCGGACGGCGTCTCACTACGTCCGGCGCCGGCTCAGCGCAGCAGCACTCCCGCCGCCTCGGCCGTCGTCTGCGACGGCAGGGTCACCAGGCCCAGCTCCGCACCACTGGCCAGCAGCCGGTGGGCGGGCAGGGTCCGGACGGTGTAGCCGAACGGGCCCGTGCGGTCCAGGGTCAGCGGCCCCTCGTACAGCCGGCGGCCGTCGAGGCCCGGTCCGGCGGTGGGCTTGAGGGGGAAGGTGGTGGTGCGGCTGAGGTGGTCGGAGGGATCGACGCGGCCGGCGACGGCCTGGACCTCGACGTCCGCCGGGTCCAGGCCGCCCAGGGTGACGCTCACCCGCAGCGAGACCGTGGAGCCGAGCTCGGCGGTGCCGTTCAGGGTGGTGTCCGCCACCGCCTCCACGTGGTCGACGGCGACGGCCGGCCACGCCTCGCGGACCCGGGACTTCCAGGCGGCCAGCTCCCGTGCCGCGTCAGGGTTCAGGGCCCGCTGCGCCTCGGCCGCGGGGGCGTAGAGCCGCTCCACGTACTCGCGCACCATGCGGCCGGCGAGCACCTTCGGGCTTAGGGTGGCCAGCGTCCGGCGGACCATCTCGATCCATCGGCCGGGCAGTCCGCCCGCGCCCCGGTCGTAGAAGCGTGGCGCGACGTGCTCCTCCAGCAGGCCGTAGAGGGCCGCGGCCTCCAGGTCGTCGCGGCGGTCCTCGTCCGTGGCGGTGCCGTCGGCGGTGGGAATGGCCCAGCCGAAGTCGGGCTCGAACCATTCGTCCCACCAGCCGTCGAGGACGGAGAGGTTGAGACAGCCGTTGAGCGCGGCCTTCATCCCGGAGGTGCCGCACGCCTCCAGCGGGCGCAGCGGGTTGTTGAGCCAGACGTCGCAGCCGGGGTAGAGCTTCTGGGCCATGGCCATGCCGTAGTCGGGCAGGAAGACGACGCGGTGGCGTACGCGCGGGTCGTCGGTGAACCGCACGAGCTCCTGCACCAGGCGTTTGCCGCTGTCGTCGGCCGGGTGGGCCTTGCCGGCGACGACGATCTGGACGGGCCGCTCGGAGTGGAGCAGCAGCTCCATCAGCCGGTCGCGGTCGCGGAGCATGAGGGTGAGGCGTTTGTACGAGGGGACGCGGCGGGCGAAGCCGATGGTGAGGACGTCCGGGTCGAGGACGCCGTCGATCCAGCCGAGTTCGGCGGTGCCGGCGCCGCGCTGGCGCCAGGAGGCGCGCAGCCGGTCGCGCACCTCGTGCACGAGCTGTTCGCGCAAGGTGCGCCGGAGCTCCCAGATGTCGGCGTCGGGGATGTCGTCGACGGCGTCCCAGCGCTGGGAGCCGCCGAGGGACAGGGCGTCCTCGGCGCGGCCGGCGCCGAGCTGCCGGGTGCCGAGCCGCAGCACCTCGGGGGCGACCCAGGTGGGGGCGTGGACGCCGTTGGTGACGGAGGTGATGGGCACCTCCTCGGGGTCGAAGCCCGGCCAGAGTCCGGCGAACATCTGCCGGCTGACCTGTCCGTGGAGGGTGGAGACGCCGTTGGCGCGCTGGGCGAGGCGCAGGCCCATGACGGCCATGTTGAAGAGGTTGGGCTCTCCGCCGGGGTAGGTCTCCAGACCGAGTTCGAGGACGCGTTCGACGTCGATGCCGGGGAGCTCGCCGACGGGGCCGAAGTGGCGGGCGACGAGCTCGCGGTCGAAGCGGTCGATGCCGGCGGGGACGGGCGTGTGGGTGGTGAAGACGGCTCCGGCGCGGACGCATTCGAGGGCGGAGTCGAAGTCGGCGCCCTGCTCGACGTGTTCGCGGATGCGTTCCAGGCCGAGGAAGCCGGCGTGCCCCTCGTTGGTGTGGAACACCTCCGGCTCGGGGTGGCCGGTCAGCCGGCAGTACGTACGGACCGCGCGGATCCCGCCGATGCCCAGCAGCATCTCCTGCAGCAGCCGGTGCTCGCCGCCGCCGCCGTAGAGCCGGTCGGTGACCTCCCGCTCGCCGGGGGCGTTCTCCTCGACGTCGGAGTCCAGGAGCAGCAGCGGCACCCGGCCGACGTGGGCCTGCCAGACGTAGGCGAGCAGACAGCGGCCGCCGGGCAGGGCGAGGGAGACGCGGCTGGGTGTGCCGTCGGGCTCGCGGAGCATGGTCAGCGGGAGCTCGTTGGGGTCGAGCAGGGGGTAGTGCTCCTGCTGCCACCCCTCGCGGGAGAGGGACTGGCGGAAGTAGCCGTGACGGTAGAGCAGTCCCACGCCGATGAGCGGGACGCCGAGGTCGCTGGCGGACTTGAGGTGGTCGCCGGCGAGGATGCCGAGGCCGCCGCTGTACTGCGGCAGGGCGGCGGTGATGCCGAATTCGGGGGAGAAATAGGCGATGGCGGCGGGCAGCCCGTCGGGCTGTTCCTGGTACCAGCGCCGGCCGGTGAGATAGTCGTGCAGGTCGTCGGAGGCCGCGGCGAGCCGCCGGCGGAAGCGGCGGTCCTCGGCGAGGGCGGCCAGCCGGGTGGCGGGCACGGCGCCCAGCAGGCGCAGCGGATCGCCGGCGGCGGCCTGCCAGCCCTCGGGGTCGACGGCCTGGAAGAGCTCACGGGTCTCGGGGTGCCAGGACCAGCGCAGATTGCGCGCCAGCTCGCTGAGCGGTCGTAGGGGCTCCGGAAGGACGGGGCGCACACTGAATCGACGAATGGCCTTCACCCCCACGACGGTAGCGTCGCGAGGGGCCCGGATCGTGCTTGTTCGCGGCAACTGCCCACCCCTGGCAGGAGCGGGCGGCGAGTGCGCCCCCTGATGTTGACTGGTGCCATGGATATACCTGTCGAGTTGGGAGACTTCCTCCGTACGCGCCGGGCGCGCCTTCAGCCCGCTGACGTGGGCTTGGTGGCGTACGGCGCACGCCGGCGCGTGCCCGGCCTGCGGCGCGAGGAGCTGGCGCAGCTGGCCGGGGTGAGCGTGGCGTACTACACGCGGCTGGAGCAGGGGCAGTCGGGCAATGCCTCGGACGAGGTGCTCGACGCCCTCGCGCGGGCGCTGCGGCTGACCCCGGACGAACACGCCCATCTGCGGAACCTGGCCCGCCCCGGGCGCGCCGGGCGGTCGCCGGCACCGGTGGTGGGGGCGGCGGGGCCGGGGGTGCGGCAGCTGGTGGCGTCGATGGGCGTGCCCGCGCTCGTCCTCGACGCGCGGTACGACGTCCTCACCTGGAACCCGCTGAGCCACGCGCTGCTGGCGCCCCACCTCGCGTTCGACGCCCCCGAACGGGCGGAGGAGCGGCCCAACACCCAGCGGCTGCTCTTCCTGGACGGCCGCGCGCGGGAGCTGTACCCGCGGTGGGAGGAGAAGGCGCGGCGCGCGGTCGCCTCGCTGCGGCTGGCGGTGGGTGAATACCCCCGCGACCGGGGCCTGACGGAGATCGTCGGCGAACTGTCGGCGGGCAGCGCGGACTTCGCCGCACTGTGGTCCGGCCACCCGGTGAGCGCCTGCACCTCGGGGGAGGAGTTCTTCCGCCATCCGCTGGTGGGTTCGATGACCCTGGCGTTCGAGATGATGCGGCTGCCGGACACCGGCGGCCAGGGGCTGCTGGCGTTCAGCGCGGAACCGGGCTCCTCTTCGGAGGCGGCGCTGCGGCTGCTGGAGGCGGCGGCCACGCGCTCCCGCGTGGAACACGACCGCCCGGAGCGGATCACCCGCTGATGCACTCGGCCGACCGGGAAATACGCCACGCGTACGTGCCGCGCTCCGGCGGCCGGACGACCCTACGCACTTCGACGACGGTGCCGGGCGGTCGCTACCCCGTCCGGGCGCCGCTTACCCCCTTTCCGCGCATTGCACACGATCGGCCCAACGAGGAGACTTCATACGGGTGACGGCGTGCCGGCCGTCCTCCCCACGCGGTGCCAGGGTAACTACGCACCGGTAGTTCATCCGTGTGGGCATGCCCGCCCGGGGCCGGTGGGCAAGCTCAATCGGTATGCAGGGAAAACTCCCCCGGCCGGGCCGTGGCCCTTTCGGTCACGGCATCGTCGTTTCCGCATTTCCTCCGCGGCCACCCGAGTGAACGCGGGAGAACGCGGTTCCTCCCGCGTCCGGCCGACGGCCGGTGGAGCAGATAGAAAGAGCAGAACCCGCCAGACCCCCGATTCCGTCGAACCTCCAGGTGATCCCATGATCGGTCGCATTCCCGTCCTGGACCTCGGCCCGCTCGTGGACTGCGGCCGTAGGCCCGTCAAGGCGGTGGCCGGAGAGGCGTTCCAGGTGACCGCCACCGTCTTCCGCGAGGGCCATGACGCGCTGGGTGCCAATGTGGTGCTGCGGGATCCGGCGGGCCGCTGCGGCCCGTGGACGCCGATGCGGGAGCTGGCACCGGGCACCGACCGGTGGGGCGCGGAGGTCACCCCGGACGCCGAGGGCCGCTGGTCGTACGCCGTGGAGGCGTGGAGCGACCCGGTGGGGACGTGGCGGCACGAGGCGGGCATCAAGGTGCCGGCGGGCATCGACGCCGAACTGGTCCTGGAGGAGGGCGCGCTGCTCCACGAGCGGGCGGCCGCCGGGGTGCCGAAGAAAGAGGGCCGGGAGGCGGTGCTGGCCGCGGCCGACGCGCTGCGGGACGCCGGGCGGCCGGTCGCCGCACGGCTGGCCGCCGCGCTCACGCCCTCGGTCACCGGGGCGCTGGCCGCCCATCCGCTGCGCGAGCTGGTGACCACCAGCCGCTCGGTGCCCGTGCTCGTCGAGCGCGAGCGGGCGCTCTTCGGTTCCTGGTACGAGCTGTTCCCGCGCTCGGAGGGCGCGCTGCTGCCGGAGGGCGGGTCGCCCGTCAGCGGCACGTTCCGGACGGCGGCCCGGCGGCTGCCGGCGATCGCGGCGATGGGCTTCGACGTCGTCTACCTCCCGCCGGTGCACCCCATCGGCACCGCCTACCGCAAGGGCCCCAACAACGCCCTGACGGCGGGCCCGTACGACGTGGGCAGCCCCTGGGCGATCGGCTCGGCGGACGGCGGCCACGACGCGCTCCACCCCGACCTCGGCACCTTCGAGGACTTCGACCACTTCGTCGAGCGGGCGCGCGAGCTGCGGATGGAGGTCGCGCTGGACTTCGCCCTCCAGTGCTCGCCCGACCACCCCTGGGTCGGCAAGCACCCCGAGTGGTTCCGCCACCGCGCCGACGGCACCATCGCCTACGCCGAGAACCCGCCGAAGAAGTACCAGGACATCTATCCGCTGGCCTTCGACGAGGACTTCGACGGCATCCTCCGCGAGACGCTGCGGGTGCTGCGCGTGTGGATGGGTCACGGCGTGCGGATCTTCCGCGTCGACAATCCGCACACCAAGCCGGTGGTCTTCTGGGAGCGGGTCATCGCCGAGGTGGGCCGCACCGACCCGGACGTCGTCTTCCTCGCCGAGGCGTTCACCCGGCCCCCGATGATGCGCGCGCTGGGCGCGGCCGGCTTCCAGCAGTCGTACACCTATTTCACCTGGCGCAATACCAAGCACGAGCTGACCGACTACCTCAGCGAGCTGTCGGGCGAGGCGGCCGCCTGCATGCGCCCCAACCTCTTCGTCAACACCCCCGACATCCTGCACGCCTACCTCCAGGACGGCGGCCGGGCGGCCTTCGAGATCCGGGCCGTGCTCGCCGCCACGCTCTCCCCTTCCTGGGGTGTCTACGCCGGCTACGAACTGTGCGAGAACACCCCGGTGCGACAGGGCAGCGAGGAGTACCTGGACTCCGAGAAGTACCAGCTGCGCCCCCGCGACTGGGCGGGCGCCGAGCGGGCGGGCCGCAGCCTCGCGCCGCTGATCACCCTCCTGAACCGGCTGCGGCGGCGTCAGCTCGCCCTGCGCAGGCTCCGCAACTTGCGTTTCCATCACGCCGACAACGACGCCGTCATCGCCTATTCCAAGCGGTCGGGCGGCTCGTGCGTCCTCACGGTCGTCAACCTCGACCCCCACCACACCCAGGAGGCCACGGTCTCGTTGGACATGCCGGAACTCGGCCTCGCGTGGCACGAGTCCGTCCCGGTGCGCGACGAGCTCACCGGAGAGACCTATCACTGGGGCAGGGACAACTATGTGCGCCTGGAGCCGGGCCGTTCCATCGCGCCCGCGCACGTGTTCTCGCTGCGACCGTCCTCACCGATCGGAGGGTCACCCACACCATGATCGTCAATGAGCCCGTCCACGACACGTTCGAGGACACCCCGGCCAAGGACCTGGATCCCGACTGGTTCAAGCGAGCCGTCTTCTACGAAGTGCTCGTACGGTCCTTCCAGGACAGCGACGGCGACGGCATCGGCGACCTCAAGGGCCTGACCGCCAAGCTGGACTATCTGCAATGGCTCGGCGTCGACTGCCTGTGGCTGCCGCCGTTCTTCCAGTCGCCGCTGCGCGACGGGGGGTACGACGTCTCCGACTACACCGCGGTGCTGCCGGAGTTCGGCGACCTCGCCGATTTCGTGGAGTTCGTGGACGCGGCGCATCAGCGGGGCATGCGCGTCATCATCGATTTTGTCATGAACCATACGAGCGATCAGCACGACTGGTTCCAGCAGTCGCGCGCCGATCCCGACGGCCCCTACGGCGACTACTACGTCTGGGCCGACGACGACAAGCAGTACCAGGACGCGCGGATCATCTTCGTGGACACCGAGTCCTCGAACTGGACCTTCGACCCGGTGCGCAAGCAGTACTACTGGCACCGGTTCTTCTCGCACCAGCCCGATCTCAACTACGAGAACCCGGCGGTGCAGGAGGAGATCCTCGCCGCGCTGCGGTTCTGGCTGGACCTCGGCATCGACGGCTTCCGTCTGGACGCGGTGCCGTACCTCTTCGCCGAGGAGGGCACCAACTGCGAGAACCTCCCGCGCAGCCACGAGTTCCTCAAGCGGGTACGGGCCGAGATCGACGCCCACTACCCGGACACCGTGCTGCTGGCCGAGGCCAATCAGTGGCCGGAGGACGTCGTCGACTACTTCGGCGACTACGCCGCGGGCGGCAACGAGTGCCACATGGCGTTCCACTTCCCGGTGATGCCGCGCATCTTCATGGCCGTACGGCGGGAATCCCGCTACCCGGTCTCGGAAATCCTGGCCAAGACCCCGGCCATCCCCGCGCGCTGCCAGTGGGGCATCTTCCTGCGCAACCACGACGAGCTCACCCTCGAAATGGTCACCGACGAAGAGCGCGACTACATGTACGCGGAGTACGCCAAGGACCCGCGGATGCGCGCCAACATCGGCATCCGGCGCCGGCTGGCACCCCTGCTCGACAACGACCGCAATCAGATCGAGCTGTTCACCGCGCTGTTGCTGTCGCTGCCCGGCTCGCCGATCCTCTACTACGGCGACGAGATCGGCATGGGGGACAACATCTGGCTCGGCGACCGCGACGGGGTGCGCACCCCGATGCAGTGGACGCCCGACCGCAACGCCGGCTTCTCCTCCTGCGACCCGGGCCGGCTCTACCTGCCGACCATCATGGACCCCGTCTACGGTTACCAGGTCACCAACGTCGAGGCCGCCATGAGCAGCCCCTCCTCGCTGCTGCACTGGACGCGCCGGATGATCGAGATCCGCAAGCAGAACCCCGCTTTCGGACTCGGCTCGTACACCGAGCTCCCCTCCAGCAACCCCGCCGTCCTCGCCTTCCTGCGCGAGGTCCGCGTCCCCGGGCAGAGCGACGACGACCTGGTCCTGTGCGTGAACAATTTCTCGCGCTTCGCACAGCCGACCGAGCTCGATCTCCGGTCGTTCAACGCCCGGCACCCGGTCGAGCTCATCGGCGGGGTGCGCTTCCCGGCCATCGGTGAGCTGCCGTATCTGCTGACGCTGGCCGGTCACGGCTTCTACTGGTTCCGGCTGCGCCGCAACGCGCCGCCGCCCGCCGGACACTGAGGGGAAAACCCGTGCGCGTCCGATCGGCCGCGCACGGGCGGTTTTCCCTTGCGAACCCTGGGAACCCTCACTACTACGCACGGGCCGGGCCGAGCACATCGATCCGCCGCAGGGGCCGCCTCAGGCCACCGCAACGCACCGCACGCATCGCACGCACCGCACGCACAGGCCGCAGGGGCTGACCGTACGGACGATCCTCGCCCGACACGTCCCGCACCGCGCACCGGTCAAAGCCGCAATCCGGGACACTTTGCCCTACCTGTCGTGTGCCCGGGGAAAGGACGCGACGCCATGTCGGACGCTGCACCGTCCCGCCGGGGGGCCACCCGCCGCGGGGCGGCCCCCGAGCCGCTGCTGTCCACGGTCCGCGCCGCGTCGGCCACCGCCGCGCTGCGGCCGGCCGTCGGCGAGCCCGGGCTGCTCGGCTCACTGGTGCCGCTGCTCGCCGAGTGGCTGCCCCGGCAGCGGTGGTTCGCGGGGAAGGGCCGACCGATCACCGGCTTCACGCTCGTCGCGGCCACCGAGCTGCTCCCCCAGCCCACCGGCACCACCACTCCCGGGCTGCTCCACCTGCTCGTGCGCGCCCACCAGTCCGGCTCCCCCGCCGGTGAGCAGATCCCCGCGGAGACCGGCTCCGCGGCCCTTCACACCGGCACCGACGACTGCTACCAACTGCTCCTCGGCGTGCAGGACGTCCTGCCCCCGCATCTGGCGCCCGCGCTCATCGGCCGCCCCTCCGGCGGCCCGCTGCACGGCCGCACCGTCTACGAGGGCCTCGCCGATCCGCGCCTGGCCGGCCTGCTCCTGGAGCGGCTGCGGGCGCCGGGCCGGCTCGGGCCGCTGCGCTTCAGCCGCGAGGAGGGCGCCGCCATCGCGCCCGGCCTGGTGCCCCGGCTGCTGGGCGCCGAGCAGTCCAATTCCTCCGTCGTCTACGGCGAAACGTACATCCTCAAGCTCTTCCGACGCGTCTGCCCCGGCATCAACCCCGACCTCGAACTCCCCCGCGCCCTCGCCGGCACCACCTGTGACCGGGTGCCGCCGCCGGCCGCCTGGTTCGAGGCCGAGCTGCCCGGCTCGGGGACCGGCCCGCTGACCCTCGGTGTGCTCCAGCCCTACCTGCCCGGCTCCGCCGACGGCTGGCAACTGGCCCTCAGCGCCCTGGCCGTACGGGCCGACTTCACCGCCTCCGCCCGCGCGCTCGGCCACGCCACGGCCGAGGTGCACGCCGCGCTGGCCGACGCGCTGCCCACCGTGGTCCTGCGCCGGCCCCAGCTCGAACACCTGGCCGCCACCATGACCCGCCGCCTGGACGCGGCCGCCGACGCCGTCCCCGCGCTGCGCCCCTACCGGGCGGCGCTGCGCGGCGCGTTCGACGAACTCGCCGCGCTCGGCCGGGCCGGGCGCACGTGGCGCGCCCAGCGCATCCACGGCGACCTGCACCTGGGCCAGGCCCTGCGCACCGCGGAGGACGGCCGCTGGGCGCTCATCGACTTCGAGGGAGAACCGGCGCGCCCGCTGACCGAGCGCCGCCGGCCGCAGCCGGCCGCGCGCGACGTCGCGGGCATGCTGCGCTCCTTCGACTACGCGGCCGCGGTGGGCCGCGCCACCGGCGGCAGCTGGTCGGAGCGGGCCCGCGCCGCGTTCTGCGAGGGCTACGCCACGGTGCACGGCGACCCGCGCGAGGAGCCGCAGCTGCTGCGCGCCCACGAGACGGACAAGGCCGTCTACGAAGTCCTGTACGAGGCCCGGCACCGGCCGGACTGGCTGCCGGTGCCGATGTCGGCGATCCGCCGGCTCGCGGAACCGCTGTCCGGCGGTGAGGCTGATACGGCGGGATACGTGTCCCGCCGCGGCACCGGCGCCGGGTGCGGCCGGCGTCCGGGCGGGATCGCCGCGCCGAGCACCGGTGCGGAGCCCACCCGCGCGGCGGCGGTTCACCCGAGCGGCCCTGCCGGCCGCCCCGACGGCGAGCGGCCGGCGTGACCCGCCGCCCCGCCCCACCGACCACTCCCCCGGCCGCCGCCGGGGGCCCGAGGAGGACCGCCCCGTGACCGCACGCCCGCCGTCCAGCCCACCACCCCACGACCCGGGTGCCGACCGCGCCGGCGGCCCGCAGCAGATCCCGGCCACGTTCCTTCCGGGACCTGGGCGGTCCCGGAAGGGGCGGGCGGGGTCCGGGG
>NZ_JAGGOL010000066.1 GCF_018614525.1 Streptomyces sp. ISL-11 | reverse complement strand
CTCGTCGGGTACGGGGCCGCGCCGTCGTCGACCAAGCGCCGGGCGCGCAAGGCGCAGCCCGGGGCGGGGTCCTCGGTGAAGGCCGCGGTGCAGGCGGAGCTGAACGGGCACGGGGCCGCGGCTGCCGCGCCCGCTCCCGCTCCTATGGCGCCGGTGGCGGCCGAGCCGGTCGCGGGCGTCGGCCGGCCGCTGGCCAAGCCGCCGGTCCGCAAGCTCGCCAAGGACCTGGGCATCGACCTCACCACCGTCACCCCGACGGGCACGGACGGTGTGGTGACGCGTGAGGACGTACACGCCGCCGCCGCTGCCTCCGTGGAGCGCGTGGCACCCCAGCAGGCCGTCGCCGCCCCCGGTGTCGTGGCGGAGGCGGCACCGGCGGCCCGGGCGGTTCCGGGTGACCTCAGCGCGCGCGAGACCCGGATCCCGGTCAAGGGCGTCCGTAAGGCCACCGCCCAGGCGATGGTCGCCAGCGCCTTCACCGCGCCGCACGTCACGGAGTTCATCACCGTCGACGTGACCCGCACGATGAAGCTCGTACAGAAGCTGAAGACCGACCCGGACATGGCCGGGCTGCGCGTCAATCCGCTGCTGCTGGTCGCCAAGGCGCTGCTCGTCGCGATCAAGCGGAACCCGGACGTCAACGCGGCCTGGGACGAGGCCAACCAGGAGATCGTCCGCAAGGACTACGTCAACCTCGGCATCGCGGCCGCCACGCCGCGCGGCCTGATCGTGCCGAACATCAAGGACGCGGGGGTCAAGACCCTCCCCGAGCTGTCGGCCGCGCTGGGCGAGCTGATCGCCACCGCGCGCGAGGGGAGGACCAGCCCGGCGGAGATGTCCGGCGGCACGGTCACGATCACCAACGTCGGGGTCTTCGGCGTCGACACGGGCACGCCCATCCTCAACCCGGGCGAGTCCGCGATCCTGGCCTTCGGCGCGGTCAAGCTCCAGCCGTGGGTTCACAAGGGCAAGGTCAAGCCCCGGCAGGTGACGACCCTGGCGCTGTCCTTCGACCACCGCCTGGTCGACGGCGAGCTGGGCTCGAAGGTCCTCGCGGACATCGCGGCGGTGCTGGAGAACCCGCAGCGCCTGATCACGTGGGGCTGAGGGTGACCGCCCTCAAGATGGCGAGGGGATGACGACCGGAGCCGTTGAATAGGAAACAATTCAACGGCAAAGGTCACCCGAGAAGTCGCCCAAAAGCAGCCCCGAAGGCGGCATGCGGGCACGCAAGGACAAAGGGCCCGGACGCCTCCCTCCTCACCCCCCTCCAGTGAGGAGAGAGCGGCGTCCGGGCCCTTCGTCGTCAAACGGAGCGGCCTCGGGAAAACCACCTTGGCAGAAGGTGGAATGGCCCGTGCTCGGCAATTTACTTAAGATTGACCGACACTTGCAGTGTCGGATCGGGAGGACGTGTGGAAGGCATCGGCCCCCACGGCCGCGTGGACGGTGAATCCATCAGCCGCCTCCTGCGTGCCTGGCGCTCCCGCGTCGACGCCCGGACCATCCCCGAGCTGCGCGGCACGTCCCCGCGCCCCGGCCGGCGGCTCTCGCAGGCGCACGTAGCGCGGCTGACGGGCGTCAGCGAGGGCTGGTACCGCGCCCTGGAGGCCGGCCGCCGCCAGGACTTCTCCGAAAGCTTTCTGCTGCGCGTCGCGGGCGCGCTCCGGCTGAGCGAGGCGGAAACCCTCACCCTCTTTCTCGCCGTCTGCGGCCGCCGCCCGCCCGGCGAGCTCTCCCGGGACCGAAAGGACTTGCCGCACGGCGTCGCGGCGCTGCTGGAACAGCAGGTTTCCTATCCCGCTTATCTCTCCGACGTGGCCTGGAATATCGTCGCGGCGAATTCCCTGATGGGCGAGTGGTTTCCCTGGACCCGGCGCCCCGGCGCCAACCTCATGCGCTGGGCCCTCCTCGACCCCGAGGCCCGTGAGCAGATGCTCGACTGGGAGAACAGCTGTGCCCGCGCCTACCTCGCCATGCTCCGGGTCGCCGCCAACAGCGACCCGGACAACGCCGAACTGCACACTCTCGTCCGCGACATCCTCGACGCCGACGCGGACTGCCGCCGCATCTGGTCCGCGGAACACGACGTGGTCGAACACCGCGACGGCCACGTCTTCGGACTCCGCCTTCCGTACCACGGCAACGCGGAAATACGCGTGACCACGCATGTCCTCCTCCCCATACAGCGCCCTGACCTGCGCTTCGTCTTCATCACCCCGCTGGACGGCTGGTCGGGCCAGCCCGGCTAGGCCCTCCGCCCCCGCACGCCCCCTTTTCGACCACCCCCACCGGTCCCGGATGGTGGACGCCCACTCCTCACGGATGCGTGTTGTATCTAAGCTGTACGCATGCCGACCGCTCACCTTGCCGCCCCCGTCGTCAACGCCAAGCAGCCCCCGGCCGCCGACCGCGTCTACGCCCACGTCAAGGACGCCGTACTCCACCGTCACTACGAAGGCGGAACGCTGCTCACCGAGGGCGACCTGGCCGAGGCGGTCGGGGTGTCGCGGACGCCCGTGCGGGAGGCACTGCTGCGGCTGGAGGCCGAAGGGCTGATCAAGCTCTACCCGAAGAAGGGCGCGCTCGTGCTCGCCGTGTCCGCGCAGGAGATCGCGGACGTGGTCGAGACCCGCCTGCTGGTGGAGAAGTACGCCGCCGCCAAGGCCGTCCCCGCCTCCGGGCGGCTGCTCGCGCGGCTGGAGGAGCTCCTCGACGACATGCGCCGGCAGGCCGCCGCGGGCGACCTCGCCGCGGTGTCCGTCAGCGACCGCGCCTTCCACGCCGAGATCGTCCGCAGCGCGGGCAACCAGATCCTCTCCCGCCTCTACGACCAGCTGCGCGACCGGCAGCTGCGGATGGGCGTAGCCGTCATGCACGCCCACCCCGACCGCATCGCGAAGAACCACGCCGAGCACACCGAGATCCTCGAAGCCCTGCGCTCCGGCGACGCGCAGGCCGCGGTCGACGTCATCGACCAGCACGTCAGCTGGGTGCGCAACCTCGCCCAGGGAGAGGTCCGATGAGCCAGGACGCCACCGCGCTGCCCGGCGACCCGCCCGGTGGCCGGCGCGCGATGGCCGTGTGGGGGCTGGGCGTCGGCGTCTACTTCGTCGCGATCGTCTTCCGTACGAGCCTCGGCGTGGCCGGCATCGACGCCGCCGAGCGCTTCCACATCAACGCCTCCGCGCTGTCCACCTTCTCCATACTCCAGCTGCTGGTCTACGCCGGCATGCAGATACCCGTCGGCCTCCTGGTCGACCGACTCGGCACGAAGAAGGTGCTCACGCTCGGCGTCGTGCTCTTCACCGCCGGGCAGTTCGCGTTCGCCTTCTCCCACTCCTACGGCACCGCCCTGGCCAGCCGCGCCCTGCTCGGCTGCGGTGACGCCATGACGTTCATCAGCGTGCTGCGGCTCGGCTCCCGCTGGTTCCCAGCCCGCCGCGGGCCGATGATCGCGCAGGTCGCCGCGCTGTTCGGAATGGCGGGCAACCTCATCTCCACGGTCGTCCTCGCACGCCTCCTGCACAGCGCCGGCTGGACCCGGACCTTCGCGGGCAGCGCGGCCGCCGGCCTCGTGGTCCTCGTCCTGATGCTGCTGTTCCTCAAGGACCACCCCAAGGGGTACGAGCCCGCCCCGCACCCCCACACCGGCAGTGGCTTCGTCCGCCGGCAGATCGCGCGCGCCTGGCGGGAACCGGGCACCCGGCTCGGCATGTGGGTGCACTTCACGACGCAGTTCCCCGCCATGGTCTTCCTGCTGCTGTGGGGCATGCCGTTCCTCGTCGAGGCCGAGGGCCTCTCCCGGGGCACCGCCGGGATGCTGCTCACCCTCGTCGTCCTGTCCAACATGGCCATAGGGCTCGTCTACGGGCAGGTCATCGGCCGGCACCACGCCGCCCGCCTGCCGCTCGCCCTCGGTACCGTCGCCGCCACCGCCCTGCTGTGGGCGGCCACCGTCTTCTGGCCCGGCGCGCACGCGCCCCTGTGGCTGCTGATCACCGAGTGCGTCGTCCTCGGCGCCTGCGGCCCCGCCTCCATGATCGGATTCGACTTCGCCCGCCCCGCCAATCCGCCCGAACGTCAGGGAACGGCCTCCGGAATCGTCAACATGGGCGGTTTCGTCGCCTCGATGACCACCCTGCTGGCCGTCGGCCTTCTGTTGGACGCGACCGGCGACAACTACCGCGCCGCCTTCGCCTCCGTCTTCGTCCTGGAGGCGCTGGGCCTGTCCCAGATCCTGCGCCTGCGCACCCGCGCGCAACGCCGCGAGGAGGAGCGGATCGTCGCGTCACGGGTGGAGACGCTGCACGTACCGGTGTGAGAGCGGCCGGGCCGGGGCCCGGACCGCTTCACGGCGTGATCGAGAACTCCCGCAGGATGGCGTTCGCCAGCCCCGGCTCGCCCTCCACCTTGATCCGGTCCGCCACCGCCTCCGGCCGCACCCGCCCGCACGCCAGCCGCGCGTACGTCTCCCAGTCCATCCCCAGCGTCACCGTCGGCCCCAGCGTCACACTGCCGTCGATCTTCCCCCGCCCCTGCTCGTTCACCCGCACCGTCCGCAGGAACTCCTGCTCGCCGTGCACGTCGAAGACCACCGCCGAGCCGGGCGGCGCCCCCGCGTCCTTCGCGACCACCTTCGGCAGCGCGTCGAGCAGGAAGTCCCGGCTGATGACGGCGGCGGGGGAGTCGAGATTGCCCGGCACGCCCAGCGCCCGCCGCAGATCCTGTTCGTGCGTCCATACGTCGAACGTCCGCCGGACCAGCGTCCGTTCGAGCGACTGCTCATTGCTCGTGCCCAGCGGCCAGCGGATCGGCGTCTGCGGGCCGCGCGACTCGTTGCGCAGCTGCCGGCAGCGCCTGATGATGATGAGGTCCAGCTCCGAGGTCATCTCCAGAGCGGTGTGACAGCGCCGCACATCGACCTGTACCTCGATGTAGCGCGTGAACTCGTCGGTCACGTGGTAGAGATCGCGCGGCAGCGAGTGGATCGGTCGTGGCTCGCCCAGCATCTCGCTCTCCACGCCGATGACATGGGACACCACATCGCGCACGGACCAGCCAGGGCACTCGGTGGCCCGGTTCCAGTCGCCCTCGGCGAGCGGTGTCACCAACTCGTGGATCGCTTCGATGGAGTGGGTCCAGGCGTCGATGCTGGGCTGAAGGCTGGGGTGGACGGTCACGGAATCCCTCGGGCGGTGCGTACGGTGCGCGGACAGGCGGCTCGGGTGTCGATCGGCTGCAAGTGCGGGTGCGGCGGCTGCGGGGCAAGTGCTGTCTGGGTGCTCACCGGTTAAGTTACGCTGCGCACGGGCAACCCGGCAGTCGTTTCGGACGCTGAGAGTGGTGGTAACTGTGCGCGTCTCCTTGATCCAGACAGCGGTGGACCCGGCCGAACCGGTCGCCGACCGCAGGGAGCGCGTGGCAGGGCTCGTACGCGAACAACGGGGTCGTGACCTGGTCGTCCTGCCCGAACTGTGGCACGTCGGAGCCTTCGCCTACGAGTCGTTCGCGACCGAGGCCGAGCCCCTGCACGGCCCCACGGCCGAGGCGATGTCCGCCGCCGCGCGCGACGCGGGTGTCTGGCTGCACGCCGGCTCGATCGCCGAACGGGACCCCGAGGGACCCCTCTTCAACACCTCCCTGGTCTTCTCGCCCTCCGGTGACCTCGTCCGCACGTACCGCAAGATCCACCGGTTCGGCTTCGACCGCGGCGAGGCCGTCCTGATGAGCGCCGGCACCGAGATCGTCACGGTCCCGCTCCCGGACACCACCCTCGGCCTGGCCACCTGCTACGACCTGCGCTTCCCCGAGCTGTTCCGCGCCCTGGTGGACGCCGGCGCGCAGCTGCTCGTCATCCCGGCGGGCTGGCCCGAGCGCCGCCGCGAGCACTGGACGCTGCTGGCCCGGGCGCGCGCGGTCGAGAACCAGTCGTACGTCGTCGCCTGCGGCACCGCCGGCACCCACGCGAACGTCCCGCAGGCCGGCCACAGCATCGTCGTGGACCCCTGGGGCACGGTCCTCGCCGAGGCGGGCCCGGACGAGGAGATCCTGACGGTCGAGCTGGACCTGGAACGGGTGACGAAGACGCGGGAGGAATTCCCGGCCTTGAAGGACCGGGTGCTGAGAACCGGCCCGTCCGGCGTGTGAGGACAACGCGGCCGAAGGCCGTGCGCGCGTAAGCCGGAATACCCGCACCGACCTCCGAGGTTTGGCGAGGCGAGAACGACGCAGTTGACGCCCCGCGAGGCCCGCCGAAGGCCCCAAGAAGCCGTCCGGACGGGCGTGGAACACCGTGAGCCCCGTGCCCGCCACCCCTGACCGGGGCGACGGGTGAGGGGGTTTCCACGCGTTCGATGTCAGCCCAACCACCCTGCCTGACGGCCCTCTTGCGCGACTCAGCCGCAAGGGTCAGGCTCGTGCACGCTGGTGCAACCCACTCGACGGCGGGAGCGACCGTGAGCCTGAAGTTCCTCGGCATCATCCCGAACACGCCGACTGACGAGTCTCCGACGATCTGGCTCCATGAGGAGACCGGCGACCTTCTGATTCAGTCGTACAAAGCGACCGAGGAAGAAGTGAAGGCGTGCCAGGAGATCGGTTCGATCCCGGGCCACTCCACGGACGTGCCGGACCACGAGACGATCGTCCGGCTGCCCGCAGTGATGCTGAAGTACATCCCCCGCCCGGACGACAACTGAGAGGCAGCACGTGCAACCACCCGCCCGTCATGCACTGGCACGAGCACAGCACTCGGCGGTGCACCTTGAGTTGCGTGACAGCTACATGCTCGATGATCCCGAGTTCATCGCGTGGCAGCGGGGGAAGCGCCTTGATCCCGCGGACCGGCCTTCATGGTGGGGCGGCTGGCACGGCGCGGTGAGTGAGGCGACCTCCCGCGGGGTCGTGGTCCGTCGGGTCCGGATCGCGTCGGAGCCGATCAGCGACTACGTGCGGTACGAGTACGACTGCACCTTCACGAACATCGCGGCGGGTGAGCTGGTTCGGTGGCTTCCCCGGCGACGGACCACGGACTTGACCTTGCCGGGTACCGACTTCTGGCTGTTCGACGGTGCGCAAGCGCTGTTCCACCACTTCACCGGGAACGGACAGCTCGACCAGGACGGGCGGGAGTACACGGACGAACCTGAGCGGGTGAAGCTGTGCGCCGACGCCTTCGAGGCCGCCTGGCAACGGGCTATTCCCCACGAGGAGTACCGACCGCGTTGAGCTGTCACCACCATGGCCGTCTCACCATCATCAAGCGCTCAGCAGGCCCGGCAGGCTCTGGCGAATCGACTCGCTGAGCTGTGCCGGGACGCCGGCCTGACCGGACGGGACATCGCCCGTCTGTGCTCCTGGCATCCGTCCAAGTCGTCACGGATCATGAACGCGCGCACGCCCCCGTCCGCTGATGACATCCGGGCGTGGTGCCGCGCGTGTGGCGTGGAGGCTCAGACAGACGACTTGATCGCTTCGCTGCGCACTGCCGAAGGCATGTGGATCGGGTGGCGGCGGATGGAACGCGCCGGGTTGAAGCAGGCGCAGGAAGCCCGCTTGCCGCTGTTCGAGCGCACCCGCCGTTTCCGCGCCTACTCGTCTTGGTTCGTTCCGGGACTGGTCCAGACGTACGGCTACACCGAGGCGGCGTTGCGTGCGGTCCAGCGGAGACGGGTCGAGGTGGACGACGTGGCCGACGCGGTCGCCGTCCGCATGGAGCGTCAGCGCGTGCTCTACGAGGGTGATCGGCGGTTCGCGTTCCTGGTTGAGGAATCGGTCTTGCGAAACGGGATCGGCGGGGCGGAGGTGCAGGAGGAACAGCTCCGCCACCTCCTCACAGTCGGCTCTCTGCCCAGTATCAGCCTGGGTGTGGTCCCCACACGAACCGACCGGTCCCGGATGCCGGTGGAGGGGTTCTGGATCTTCGACACCGCACAGATCAACGTCGAGCTGGTCTCCGGCTACCTCACTCTGACCCAGCCCAGCGAGGTCGCCGCGTACGCCGACACGTTCGCGGAACTGGCCGACATGGCGGTCTACGGAGTGAAGGCCCGAGCGCTGATCACGAGCGCCATGCAGACATTCAGGTGACGACCGTGCAACGTCATGCAATCTCCTGGGGGGTCCAGCTCCGGCGTTCCTAGCGTGGTGACTGCACGGACGACACGAGGAGCGGGACGGTGAAGCCGATCACCTACGCGCAACCCCCGGTAGAGCTACCCCTGCGAACAGATCCGGAGCCCGAAGCGGTGGCCGGCTGCGGAGTGTGCGCCGCCCTGGCCGGCCAGCGTAGAGAGGCCCGCTTGAGGGGCGACGGCTCCACAGTGAGCGACTGCAATGTGGAACTCCGGAATCACCCGCACCCCAAGGGGGCGGCATGAGAGCGGTACTCCGGTACGTCAGCTACGTCATGCACCGCCACCCCTCGGCGGAAACCACGGCAACCGCGCGCTGCCTGAACCCGGACTGCCAGTGGACCTCCGCGCCCACGGGCAACGCGGAGGTGTGCACCGACATCTGTATTGAGCACACTGGCCGAACGGGTCACATGACCTACCTCCGGGAGTTCTCGGAAGTCGCCGTGGTGGAGCGGTGCCCTGATCAGGCGTTTCGCGCGGGTGTGATCCGGCGTTCATGGGCGGATGGCAAGCTTGAAGCATGAACGATGCCGCCTCGGCGCCCACCCCCGCGCCCGCGCCCCGCCGTGCCCGTGTCCGCGCTCCCGAGCTGGTCGGAAAAGGGGGCTGGCTGAACACCGGAGGCAAGGAGCTGACGCTCGCCGACCTGCGAGGTAAGTGCGTTGTCGTTGATTTTTGGACATTTTGCTGTGTGAACTGTCTGCACGTCCTGGACGAGCTGCGCGAGCTGGAGGAGAAGCACCGCGACACCGTCGTGATCATCGGTGTGCACTCCCCGAAGTTCGTGCACGAGGCCGAGCACCAGGCCGTCGTCGACGCCGTCGAGCGGTACGAGGTCCGGCACCCCGTCCTCGACGATCCCGAGCTCGCGACGTGGAAGCAGTACGCCGTGCGGGCCTGGCCCACCCTCGTCGTCATCGACCCCGAGGGTTACGTCGTCGCCCAGCACGCGGGCGAGGGCCACGCGCACGCCCTGGCCAGGCTGGTCGAGGAGCTGGAGGCCACCCACGCGGCCAAGGGCACCCTCCGCCGCGGCGACGGCCCGTACGTCGCGCCCGAGCCCGAGGCCACCGACCTGCGCTTCCCCGGCAAGGCCGTCCTGCTGCCCAGCGGTCATTTCCTCGTCTCCGACTCCACCCGCCACCAGCTCGTGGAGCTGGCGCCCGACGGCGAGACCGTCGTACGGCGCGTCGGCACCGGCGAGCGCGGCTTCGGCCCCGGCGGCTTCAGCGAACCGCAGGGCCTGACGCTGCTGCCCGACGGGAAGGTCGCCGTGGCCGACACCGTCAACCACGCCCTGCGCGTGTACGACCCGGAGACCGGCGACGTCACCCTCCTCGCCGGCACCGGCCGGCAGTGGATGCAGGGCCGGCCCACCTCCGGGCCCGCCCTGGAGGTGGACCTCTCCTCGCCGTGGGACGTGGCCTGGTTCGCCGGCCGGCTGTGGATCGCCATGGCGGGCGTCCACCAGCTGTGGACGTACGACCCGGAGACCGGCACCGTCGAGGTGGCGGCCGGCACGACGAACGAGGGACTGGTCGACGGGCCCGCCGACCAGGCGTGGTTCTCGCAGCCGTCCGGGCTGGCCGCGACCGAGGACCGGCTCTGGATCGCCGACTCCGAGTCGTCGGCCCTGCGCTGGGTCGAGCGCGACGGTGCCGGATACGCCGTCCGTACGGCCGTCGGCACCGGACTCTTCGACTTCGGGCACCGCGACGGGGCCGCCGGCCAGGCCCTGTTGCAGCACCCGCTCGGCGTGACCGTCCTCCCTGACGGCTCGGTGGCCGTCTCCGACACGTACAACCATGCCCTGCGCCGCTACGACCCGGCGACGGACGAGGTGACGACGCTCGCCACCGACCTGCGCGAGCCCTCCGGCGCCGTGCTCGTCGGCGACGACATCGTGGTCGTGGAGTCCGCCCGGCACCGCCTGACGCGGCTGCGGCTGCCGGAGGAGGCCGTGCGGGTCGAGTCCGTGGCGCACCGCACCCAGCGCGCGGCGACCGACATCGCGCCGGGACGGCTGCGGCTGGACGTCGTCTTCCAGGCCCCGGCGGGCCAGAAGCTCGACGACCGCTATGGCCCCTCGACCCGCCTCGTGGTCGGCTCGACCCCGCCGGAGCTCCTCGCGGAGGGCGCGGGCACGGGGACGGACCTCGGCCGGGACCTGGTCCTGGCGGACGGGGTCACCGAGGGGATCCTGCACGTCTCGGCGATGGCCGCCTCCTGCGACGACGACCCCGACAACGAGTACCCCGCCTGCCACATGCACCAGCAGGACTGGGGAGTGCCGGTGCGCGTGGTGACAGGCGGGGTGGACCGGCTGCCGCTGGTGCTGGCAGGGCTGGACGGGTAGCGACGCGCGTCAGCGGTCGACCCGTCAGTGGTCTACGCCTCAGCGGATGTACCGGTGGTCCTCCTCGACCACCGGTGCCGCCGGGGGCGGCGGCTGCATCCGGCGCCGCTTGAAGATGCTGACGTAGGCGCAGGTGCCGATGATGCCGACCGCCATCAGGATCAGGCCCACCAGGTGGACGTTCATGCCGTCGAGGTGCCAGTCGACCGCGAAGGTCAGAATCGCTCCGATCGCGATCAGACCGATGCACCAACCCATGCCCATGGGTACCGCCTCCGAACTCGATAGACCGTTCCGCCTGGCATACGACCCCGGGTACCCCGGACCGGAACGGTCAATCAGCGGAGGGCGGGAACGCCCCCCCGTACGCCTACCACTTGAGGGCGGTCGCCGAGTCGTCCTGCCAGTACGTCACCTTCGCCGAGTCGTCGACGGCGACCGTGCCCCTCGGCGCGGCCACCTCCAGCCGGCCGCCCGCGCCCTGCTCGCCGCCCGGACCCTGGAAGGAGACCGAGAGCTTCCTGGCCTTGCGGACGGTGCCGCCTGAGCCGTCGGCGGAGGAGGTCAGCACGCCCGCGTAGGCGGACTTGCCCGGCGCGAGGGTGACGACCGCCTGCGGACGGCTCTCCTCGACCGAGATCGCCGTGGCCTGGTCCGCGTCGAAGCGCAGGAACGGGAAACCGTAGGCGTGGCAAGGGCCCTTGGAGGTGTTGGTGGCCACCAGGAGCAGGTGGTTGACGGGCGAGGAGACGGCCTTCGCCTCGACCTTGACGGCCCCCGGGGCGCAGGGGACCTTGCCGTTCTTGTCGGCCTTCACCGCGTCCTTGCCGGAGGGGGCCGCCGCGTCCTTGCCGGAGCCGTCGGCGGGCTTGCCGTCGCTGTCGGTGGTCTGCGAGGTCCGGGAGTCGTCCGTCGACTGCTGACCCTGGTCGTCCGCGGTCCGGTCCGCCCCGGAAGTGTCGGCCTTGCCACTGGTCTTGGTGCCCGTACCGTCGCCGCACCCGGCCAGGGTGAGGGCGGCCGCGGCGGTGAGCGCGACTGCGGCGAGCCGCAGGCTGCGGGTACGAGACATGGTGGTTCCCCCGATGGGACGTCGGCCGGTTGGTACGGCAGGGATCATTCCGCAGCCCGTTGGCGATCGGCTAACGCTCCGCTAACGTTCCGCGTTCTTTCCTGTCGGGGCCGCCGGGCCGGGCGCGTCCGGCGTGTCCGGCGTCCGCTGTGCGAAGAGCTTCACGAGATCGCTCATCACATAGCGGCCGGTCGCCTCCTCGTCCACCAGGTGCATCTCCGCGAGCCGGTCCAGCCCGTACAGCGTCTGGTCCGGATCCGCGCCGGCCAGCGCGGCCACGGCCGAGGCGTCCACGACCCGCGAGAAGCCCGCGCCGAGCGCGCCCAGCAGCCGCGCGTCGTCCTCAGACAGCCGCGCCAGGGAGGCCCGTAGCGCCGCCGCGACGCCGGTGTCCTCGGCCGACAGCAGCGCGAGCCGCTGCCGCTCGTCGCGCAG
>NZ_JAGGOL010000065.1 GCF_018614525.1 Streptomyces sp. ISL-11 | reverse complement strand
CGGAAAACCGCTCGTGCTCAATTGCGGCACGTACTCACGATGACAGAGCGGGACAATGTGACCGTGTGCGTGATCCCCTTCGACACCGACGACTTCGGGGGAGCCGGCAACGCGATGCTCTACCTCGGGGGGCCGGTGTCGCAGCTCGACACAGTTCAACTCGATACCGCGCACGGGAGCATCTTCCTGGACGCCGAAGCTCAGCTCAGGCGGTACCGAGCGCGGCTGGACAGGATCGCTCACTCGGCTTTGGGTCCCGATGAGTCACGAGACATGATCTATCGGATTGCCCAGGACCTCTGAAAGGCCGCGAACCGTGTCCACCCCCATCACATGGCAGAAGTCCTCGTACTCCAGCGGTGGTGAGCCCGAGAACTGCATAGAAATCGGCGGCTTCCCCTCCGCCACCCATCTCCGCGAGAGCGAAACCCCCCACACCACCCTCCCCCTCACCCCCCACCGCCTCGCCGGCCTCATACGCACGCTCCAAGCAGGCACCCTCGACCGCCCCGGTAACGGCTGACGTCACCGCTCCAAGTACGCCAACACCGCCAGCACCCGCCGGTTGTCCGTATCCGAAGGATGCAGGCTCAGCTTCGGGAAGATGTTGCCGATGTGCTTGGCCACCGCCTTCTCCGAGATCACCAGCGCCTCCGCGATCCCCGCGTTCGAGCGGCCCTGGGCCAGGCATTCCAGGACCTCCCGCTCGCGCGGGGTCAGGCTGCCGACGCCCTCGTCGCGGCCCTTGCGCTGGAGGAGTTTGGTGACGACCTCCGGGTCCATGACCGTGCCGCCGTCCGCCACGCACCGCAGCGTGCTCATGAACTCCGCGCCGTTGGAGACGCGGTCCTTGAGGACGTAGCCGACCGCGCCCGCCCCGTCGGCCAGCAACTCGTGCGCGTAGAGCGGCTCCACGTACTGGGAGAGGAGCAGCACGGGCAAGGACGGAACCTCGCGGCGGGCCGCAAGCGCGGCCCGCAGGCCGTCGTCGGCGAAATCCGGCGGCAGGCGGACGTCGACGATCGCGAGGTCCGGGCGGGTCGTGGTGAGGGACGTCAGGAGGTCCGGGCCGTTGTCCACGGCGGCGAGGACCTCGTGGCCGAACGCCTCCAGGAGGCGTATCAGGCCGTCCCTCAGAAGGAAGTGGTCTTCGGCGAGGACAACACGCACGGGAGCTCCATCGTCACCATGGTCGGGCCGTTGAGGGGGCTGTTCACGGCCAGGACGCCGTCGAAGGCGGCGAGGCGGCGTTCGATGCCGCGCAGCCCCGTACCGCGGGTGATGTCCGCGCCGCCGCGGCCGTCGTCCGTGACGGTGACGCACAGCATGGCGTGATCGTAACGGACGTCCAGCCAGGCCCGGTCGGCCCCGGAGTGCTTGGCCGCGTTGGTGAGGACCTCGGACACCGCGAAGTACAGGGCCGACTCCACCGGTGGTTCCGCGCGGCCCGGCAGGTCGATCGTGACCTCGGTCGTCAGGGGGCTGACCAGGGCGAGCGCGCGGATCGCGTCGGCGAGGCCGCGGTCGGCCAGGATGGGCGGGTGGATGCCGCGGACGAGGTCGCGGAGTTCCTCCAGGGCCTTGGAGGAGGCGGCGCGGGCCTCCGTCAGCAGCCGCCGGACGGCCGCGGGGTCGGAGTCCAGGAGGTGTTCCGCCGCGTCCAGGGTCATGCCCATCGCCACCAGCCGGGCTTGCGCCCCGTCGTGGAGGTCGCGTTCGATGCGGCGGATCTCCGCCATCTGCGTGCCGACCACGTCCGAACGCGTCGCCGACAGGTGCTCGATGCGCTGCGCCATCCGCGCCGCCTGGCTGGGGGCCAGCAGCCGGTGGGTGTACGCGGCGTGGGCGCGGACCGTGTACGGCGCGGCCCACAGGGCGAGGGCCAGGTGGAGCAGGCCGACGACGGCCGACAGCGCGGCGGTCGTCGCGCCCTGGACGGGGAAGAACTCGAACCAGATGCCGCCCCATCGCTCCGCGAGCTCCACGCCCCGGAAGCCGAGGTAGATCCCCCAGGACCCGGCCAGCACCAGGCCGATCGGCAGGAAGGCGAGCGTCCCGCCCACCACCGGCTCGGTCACCAGCCACAGCCAGTCCCGCCAGGTCTGGCCGTCCCGGACGATCCACTGGCAGCGGGCCGACCAACCGGGGACGGGCGGCGGCGCGTACGGATCGGGGATCGGCTCGCCGGTCCAGTCGGCCGCCAGTGCGCGCTGCCGGTTCGCCAGGCGGCGGACGGCCGCGACCGTGAGCGGCAGCATCAGCAGCCCCAGGCCCGTACCGAGCAGGGCGAGCATCAGGGACACCAGCAGGGAGACGAGGAAGGCGACCTGCGAGAGCCACCACAGGGTCAGCGACCGCCGGAGGCCGCGAAGGCCCTTCGCCGTGAAGCGGCCGACCGAGAATCCATCCATCCGCACTGCTGTCCCCACCCCGTCCGACCGGCCGGCCGGTTCTTCGCCCGCCCTCTGTCATTATCGGGTGGCCCAGGCCCCCTGGTCGGTGGGAAAAACTCCCCTTTCCCCGCCACCCTCACAAGGTCAGAACAGCTGCTGCTGGCCCTCCATCGGCGGTTCCTCCGGGTCGAAGAGCCTCGGTTCCGTCGCCAGCAGCGGTGCCGAGCGGCGCGACCCGGGGCAGGAGATGAGCTCGAACGACACGCGGCGGCCCGGTGGGTCGTGACGGGCATAGCGGCCACCGACGACAGCGATCTCGCGGGAGCAGACGGGGCACGTGCGGCGGGGAGACGACATCACACCAGTGTCGCTCACCTCCGGTGGGCGGGGCGCTCAGAAGGCGTCGGCCGGGACGTACGTGCCCCACACCTCCCGCAGCGCGTCGCACACCTCGCCGACCGTCGCCCGCGCGCGCAGCGCCTCCTTCATCGGCGCGAGGACGTTGTCCGTGCCGGCCGCCGCCTTCCGCAGCTCCGTCAGCGACGCCTCCACCGCCCGGCGGTCGCGCTCGGCGCGAAGCCGCTCCAGGCGGGCGACCTGCTGGGCCTCGATCGCCGGGTCGACGCGCAGCGGTTCGTACGGCTCCTCCTCGTCCAGCTGGAAGCGGTTGACGCCGACGACGACCCGTTCGCCGCTGTCGGTCTCCTGGGCGATGCGGTACGCGCTGCGTTCGATCTCGCCCTTCTGGAAGCCGTCCTCGATGGCGGCCACGGCACCGCCCCGGTCCTCGACGGCGCGCATGAGGCCGAGGGCGGCCTCCTCGACCGCGTCCGTCAGCGACTCGACGGCGTACGAGCCGGCGAACGGGTCGACCGTCGCCGTCACGTCCGTCTCGTACGCCAGCACCTGTTGCGTCCGCAGCGCCAGCCGGGCCGCCTTGTCGGTGGGCAGGGCGATGGCCTCGTCGAAGGAGTTGGTGTGCAGGGACTGGGTGCCGCCGAGGACGGCCGCGAGGCCCTGGACGGCGACGCGTACGAGGTTGACCTCCGGCTGCTGGGCGGTGAGCTGGACGCCCGCCGTCTGGGTGTGGAAGCGCAGCATCAGCGACTTGGGGTCGCGGGCGCCGAACTCCTCGCGCATCACCCTCGCCCAGATCCGCCGGGCCGCGCGGAACTTCGCGACCTCCTCCAGGATCGTCGTGCGCGAGACGAAGAAGAAGGACAGGCGCGGCGCGAAGTCGTCGACCTCCATGCCGGCGGCGACGGCAGTACGGACGTACTCGATGCCGTTGGCGAGGGTGAAGGCGATCTCCTGCGCGGGCGTGGCCCCGGCCTCGGCCATGTGGTAGCCGGAGATCGAGATCGTGTTCCACTTCGGCATCGTGGTGCGGCAGTAGCGGAAGATGTCCGCGGTCAGGCGCAGCGACGGCTTGGGCGGGAAGATGTACGTGCCGCGGGCGATGTACTCCTTGAGGACGTCGTTCTGCACGGTGCCGGTCAGGCGGGCGGCCGGTACGCCCTGTTCCTCGCCGACGAGCTCGTACATCAGCAGCAGGAGCGCGGCGGGGGCGTTGATGGTCATCGACGTGGAGACCTCGTCGAGGGGGATGCCGCCGAACAGCACGCGCATGTCCTCGACGGAGTCGATCGCGACGCCGACCTTGCCGACCTCGCCGCTCGCGAGCGGGGTGTCCGAGTCGTGGCCCATCTGCGTGGGCAGATCGAAGGCGACGGACAGGCCGTGCGTGCCGTGGGCGATCAGCCGCTGGTAGCGGGCGTTGGACTCGGCGGCGGTGCCGAAGCCGGCGTACTGGCGCATGGTCCAGGGGCGGCCGGTGTACATCGTCGGGTAGACGCCGCGGGTGAAGGGGTACGCGCCCGGCTCGCCCAGCCGCTCGGCGGGGTCCCGGCCGGCGAGGTCCTGCGGGCCGTAGACCGGCTGGATGGGTGTTCCGGACTCGGTGGACCGGGTGTGGTCCGGTTCGTGCGCCATGGGTTCCCGCCTCCCGCTGCCGCTCTCCCCCACTGGGGCCCTGCTGACAGGATGCGCCGACGGGCGGGTGCGGCGCAGCCGCGACACGGCGGGGGCCCGGGGGCCAGGCGGTGTCCGGTGGGTCTTCGGCCACCGGCCGCCGTCCTTGCCGCCTGCGGCGGCGAGCGCGGGTCTTCGGCCGCGGGCCGTCTTTGCCGCCTGCGGCGGCTGGCGCGGGTTTTCGGCCGCGGGCCGTCTTTGCCGCCTGCGGCGGCGAGCGCCCTGCGGGCGCGTCCTCAATCGCCGGACGGGCTTGATTGTGGCTGGGCTCAGCCCCCTTCAGCCCGTTGAGGGCACCCCAGCGGTAGCTGGGGGAGCTTGAGGACACCACCGCGCAGCGGAGGTGCGCCACGACACACCCGCGACACTCGCTCACATGATCCGCCGGACACGGCCTACCGGGGAAGGGAGGGGGGCGCGGGCAGGGCCGGGGGAAGAGCCCCGCCCGCGCCGATGCGCCGAGCCGACGGTATGGGGGGAACTCCGGCTCGTGCGCGGCCGATGACCAGTCGGCTCACTTCTTACAGCGCCACCGTCGCGGAAAACGTCACAGCGGGGGTCTCGGGCGTCGTCTGAGGGACGCTCGCGGCGGGCGGTGCGAGGAGGGAACGGCGGCGGGTGTCGCTGCCGCCGGTGGTTCCGCCGGGCTTCCGGATGCCGCCGGTGCTCGCATCGGCGTCCTTCACGAGCTTCTCGCAGTACGCGCCGAGCGCGTCGGCGCCGATGCCGGCGGTGCGCTCCAGCAGACGCATGTCGTCCTCGTCGGCGCCCTTGCCCCGGCGCTGCTGGGCGGCCAGGACGTCCTGGCACACGCGCACGGCCCAGGTGCCGGTCGCCTTGCCGACGTCCTTGTCCATGTCCTTGTCCGTGGGGTCCTTGGTGGCGTCGCGGTCCTGTCGCCCGTCGGGGCGCGCGGAGGTGTCGTCGCCGGGTCTGTCGCGCCGGTCCCGGTCGCCGGTGGCACCGGCGCCGGGCGCGGTGGAACCGGGCGCCGTCGGGCGGCCGCTCTCCCGAGGGCCGCCGTCCTTGCCGCGCGACGGCACGGGGGTGGGCCCGCCGGGGGTGGCGGGTGCGGTCCCGGGTCCGCCGGTCTCCAGCGCGGAGACGCTCGGTGCGCTCTCGGGCTCACCGCTCGACCCGAACGGCGCGGGCAGCACGCCTGTTCCGGCGGCCACGGCGACGCCGCCCAGGGCGCAGCCGGCGATGCCCATAGCGATGGCGGCCTTGACGGGCCGCCACCGTCGCAGCAGCCCTTGCCGCGTCGCCGCGGCGGTGGCCCGGACTGTGGGATGTGACGCTTCGTCAACGCGCGTAGCCCGTGGCGCGGTGTCGCCGGGTGCGGCCCACGTGGCAGCGGCGGGATTCTTGTCCAGGGCGACGGCGGACGCGCCCGCTTCCGGGCCGGCAGCGGCCATGGACGCAGCGGCACCCAGGTGCGCGTTGGTGGCGGCGGCCGGGCCGGTCGTCTCCTGTGCGCCGAGGGCTCCGGGCGCGGCAGCGCCGTCAAGGTGCTCACGGGTCACGGCAACGGCCGGTCCCTGCGCATCGGCGAGCCCGGACGCGGCGGCAACGGCGTTACGGAGGTCATGGGCCGGGACGGCAGCCGCCCCGGCCGGTCCCCGCGCACCGGCAGACATCGCGGCAGCGCCACTCGCATACCCGTTCGCGGCGGCAACCGGTGCGGCCGGTTCCTGGAGCGCGGCAGTCGTGGACGCCGCCGCGACGGCACCCAGGTGCCTGTTCGTAGCGGCGGCAGGTCCGGCCGGTCTCTCGACGGCCGGGGACGCACCGTCGCTGCGAAGCCCGGCCGCAGCGCCGGTCGGCCCGTGACCCGCAGCCGACTCGGACGCCGCCGCGAGGTGCTCCCGCGCGGCAGCAGCGGACCCCACGGAGCCCTGCGCGCCCGCCGGCCCGTACACCTCCGACACCGTCCGGCCGAAGTCCGCGGTCGTCGCCGCTCCGGCCTCCGCCGGACCCGCGGCCCGAGCGTCGCGCATCGCAAGGAACGCCGCCACCGCCGCGTCCTCGCCCGGCAGCGGCTCGTCCGTCGTGGCGGGCCGCGGGGCCAGTGAGCGGAGAGCCGTCATCAGCCGCTCGGCCTCCGGCGGAGCCGACTCGGTGGCCGGAGCGCTCAGCAGCCGCTCCGCGGCGTCGTCGTCCAGCCAGTCTTCCAACCGGTCGTACCGGTGGTCGTCCGCCATCACATGTCCTTCTGCGTCCGCGCACGCAATTGCGTCACACCCGCAGAAGCATTCACTCCGCTGCGCGACGCCGGTGGCTTTGGTGATGTGGGTGACGTGGGGGACGTCGGTGACGTCCGTGACGAGGCCGGCCGCCGCTGCGCCGGGACGGCCTCGGGGGCCGTCACCAGCTCGGCGAGCCGTCGCAGGCCGCGGTGGGCGGCGGTACGGACCGCGCCCGGCCGCTTGCCCAGCACCCCGGCGGCGCTCTTCGCGTCGAGACCCACGACCACCCGCAGGACGACGGCCTCGGCCTGGTCCTGCGGGAGCTGGGCTATGAGCGCGAGCGTGTGGTCGGTGCCCAGGGACTCCAGGGCCTCGCCGGCGGTGTCCGCGTCGGCGGCCCGGCCCGCGAGTTCGCTCTCGTCCCCGCCGATGGCCGGGCGCCGGCCCCGCATGCGTACGTGGTCGAGCGCGCGGTTGCGGGCGATCCGGGCCGCCCAGCCGCGAAAACGGTCCGCGTCACCGGTGAACCGCTCCAGATCGCGGGCGATCTGCAGCCACGCCTCGGACGCCACGTCCTCCGCGTCCGCGTCGCCGACCAGCGACCGGACGTAACCGAGCAGGCGGGGGTGCACAGCGCGGTAGACGGTACGGAATGCCGTCTCGTCCCCGCTCTGCGCCGCGCACACCGCGGCCGTCAGCTCAGCGTCGTCCCCCTGCACGCCCTCATCCTGCCCCACTCCGAGAACCCGCGGCTCAGTAGCCCGCCGGGCCGCTGCCGTAACGATTCTGCGGCGGACCGTTCCAGCCCGCACCCGGACCGGGTTGTACGGGCGGATACCCGGTGGCGGCGTACGGCACACCGCCCGGGGGCACGGACTGCGGGCCCGCGAGGGCGCGCTGCTCCTGGAGGCTGCCGAGCTGGCGTACGACGAGGACGGCGAGGACACCCGCGACGGCGGTCAGCAGCGTGGCGAAGCCGGTGACGCTCGCGGCCGTCTTCAGCGCGCCGACGTCCTCGCGCCAGCTGCTGCCGTCGTAGCCCCGGGTCTGGATCTTCGCGCTCGCGCCGGCGGCCATGACGCTGCCCACCAGGTTGAGGGCGGCGGAGCCGATCCACAGGGTCCACCAGCTGTTGAGCAGGCCCTTGGGCGCGCTCTGCGCACCCGCCGGGGCGCTCGCCCGGTAGATGTCGTTGACGATCTGCTTGGGGAACCAGAAGTTGACGACCGGCGTGAACCAGGCGCCCGCCGCCCAGCCGGCACCGAAGCGGTGCGTGCCGGGCGCGAAGAGCTCCGCGTTCTGCCGGGCGCGGCGCATCCAGATGGCCCACAGCGTGGCACTGGCGGCCAGCGTCAGGAAGTAGAGCACCGTCGAGAACGCGACGAACCCGTCCGCGGCCTCGGCGTCGTCCTGCGTGGTCGCGGTGACCCCGTCGTCGAGGAGGGCCTCCAGGGCGAGGCGCTGCTGCGTGCGGGCCCAGAAGAGGAGCAGCAGCACGGCCGCGCAGACCGACAGCGCCACCATCAGCGCGATCCGCAGCCCGCGCCGCAGGTCGGCCCCGCCGACGGGCATGCCGGCGGCCATTCCCTGCTGCGGGAACGGCTGCGGGTACGGCGGCTGCTGGGACGGCTGCTGCGGGTACGGCTGCTGGGACGGCGCGTACGGCTGCTGGCCGGCCTGCTGGCCAAGCTGCTGCTGGTACGTACCGCACGCACCGCAGCGCCCGTCCGGGCCCACCGCGGCAGCGCGGCACCGACCGCACGGATACATCTTCGAGACCCCCTGGGGATGTGGTCGAATTCTCCGGAATTCCCCGGTTCCCCGGCCACTGGGACACAAACGACAGACGCGCCTCGGGGCGCGGAACCCCGCACGTTACGGGCAGGGACCCGGCCTCGTCCAGAAAGGGTCACCGGCACGGCGGTATGACAGTGTGACGGATTCGCGCCCGGCGGCGCTGTACTGATTGCGGGCCTCACCAGGGTTCGCACCGGACGGCGGCCGGAGCCTCTCCTGTGGGGGGTGGCGGCTCCGGCCGTCCTCCGTCCGGCGCCGGCTTCCGGCGTCAGACCCGCCCGCTCACGCGCCCTCCTCGGCGGCGATGTCCTTGACGGTGATCGTCAGGTCGTTGGTCACCGTGAAGTACGGGCGCAGCCGCACGTCCCCGCGCGTCGCCGCCGGGAAGGTGTCGATGCCCTTGCGGTCGGCGAAGTCGCCCGCGATCCGGCCCAGGCGCACCAGCGCGGCGCCGGCCGACGGCCGCACCCACAGGTCCCACAGGTCCTGCTCCTCCGCCGGCTTGTGCCGCCGCGCCATCGGCTCGTACGGCAGCTGACCGGTGCCGTGCTCCCCCTCGTCCGAGGGCAGGTTCTTCAGGGGCACCCGGACGTCCCCGACGGAACCGTCGCCGTGGCGCAGCCGCGCGATCAGTTCGGCGCCCTCGCCGAGCGTCGTGCCGTGCGGCGCGAGCGTGACGGTGATGCCGTCGTCGCCGAGCCGCACCGCGACGGCCTCGGCGTGCTCGGGGCGCAGCCAGGTGCGGACGGCCAGGAAGCCGTCGCTCGTCTCGTACGGGACCCAGGCGGCGACCCCGGCCGGGCCGTGGGCGAGGTCCAGGACCAGCAGGGCCTTCTGCTCGACGAGCGCGGCGGCGAGGCGGCGGCGGGACTTGTCGCCGGAGCGCTCGACGTAGCTGTCCCAGCGGCCCTCGGCCATGGTGTGCGCGGCCCGTTCGACGCGGACCTCGACCGGGGCGCCCGGCGCGCGGTGGGCCGGCAGCGCGACGCGCACGGACTCCTTGCCCTTGGTGCCGCGGTGGCGCAGCAGCAGGTGGGTGTCGGCGGCGGTGAGTTGCTCGGGGCGCAGCCGGACGGTCAGCGAGCCGTCGGCCTCGACGACGCAGCGGGCCTCGGGGTGGGTGAGCTCCCCGGCCGTGCAGGCGGGCGCGGCGGCGGGCTTGGCGCGGCCGCCGCCGAAGAGGCCGCGCAGCAGGCCGCCCTTGGGCTTCTTCTCCGGCGCGGCCGCCGTGGAGCCGGGGCGCAGCTCCTCGAAGAGCTCCTCGTAACGCTGGGCGATCCGGGCGGGCTCGTAGCGGTGGGCGGTCTCGCGGGCAGCCGCGCCCAGGCGGCGGCGCAGCGCGGCGTCGCCGGTGAGCTTCAGCAGCGCGTCGGCGTAGGCGCCGACGGCGTCGGAGTCGTCGAGGGGGACGAGCACGCCGTCGGTACCGTCGGTGAGGATCTCGCGCGGGCCGTAGGGGCAGTCGGTGGCGATGACCGGCAGGCCGGCGTGCATGGCCTCGACGATGGTCATGCCGAAGGACTCGGCGTCGGAGGCGACGGCGGCGACGGCGCCCTTGGACCACTCGGTCTCGATGGGCGAGCGGGCGCCCATGAGGGTGATCCGCTCGTACAGGCCGAGCTCCTCGATCTGCTTGCGCAGCTTGTTCTTGGCGGGGCCGCGGCCGTAGATCCGCAGGTTCCAGTCGGGGCGCTCGGCGGCGACCTCGGCGAAGGCGGCGATGAGGCGGTCGTAGCGCTTGACGGCGACGAGGCGGCCGGCGGAGACGATCGTCTTCGACATGCCGTCGGACGGCTCGGCCAGCGGCGCCGGGACGGCGTTGGGGATGGACAGGATGCGGGCACGGGCGTCGGGGAGGGCCTCCCGGTAGTGCCCGGCGTCGGCTTCGGAGACGGTGGCGAAGGCGTCGAGCGCGGCGATCGCGGGGTCCATCACGGCGTGCAGCTCGGGGACGTGCGCCTCGTGGGTGAGGTGCTCCTGGCCCAGGCGCAGGTAGCGGTCGCTGCCGTACGTCGCGAGGTAGCCGATGAGCTTGGGGCGGGTGGCGATGACGACGTCGGCGTCGGTGGCGGCGAGGTGGGCGGCCACGCGCTCGTCGGTGAGGGCCGTCGCGGCCATGCGGCCGTTGTCGATCCGCTCGTCGCGGAAGATCTCGCTCGGCCGCTGGTTGAGCGGGGCCGCGTACTCGTCGCCCTCGGTGTCCTCGCGCAGGTCGACCAGGGGGGTCAGGCGTACGCGCGGGTCGATGGTGAGCTCGGGTTCGTCCACGGGGCGGTTGACGCTGATGATCCGCACCTCGTGCCGGTCCGCGAGGGCGGCGGCGAGGTTGACGGTGGAGCGGATCGTGCCGCCGATGCCGTACGCGTTGTGGAGCAGGAATTCGATCTTCATCGGGCCCTCGTTACAGATGCGCGGGGTGCGCCTGCGCACACCGCCGTGGAGAGATGCGCGAGCTGCCCCGGTCTTGCCTTCCACATCTCACGACGACTGGGCGCTCCGCATGGTTCAACCCCGAACGCTAAGCCCCTCAGACCCCCACGCGTCCCGCGAGGGCCGAGAAATCCCGCCATGGGCGACTCGGCGGGCGTGGATCCCACAGCCGCTGGGCCACCGCGGCGAGCGGCAGCCGGATGCCGTCGGCCACCTGTTGCGGGGTCTGCGCGTCGGGGTGGTCGCACCAGACGGCGAGGCGGCCGCCGAGGATCCTGTCCGGTCCGGCGAGGTGGCGGGGGGCCGCCGTGGAGCCTCGGAGGACGGCCGGTGACCACTCCTCGTAGATGCGCTGACCGGTCGGATAGCGGAACTGGTTGGGCTCGCCGAGGACGTAATAGAGGTATTCGTCGTTGAGGTTGACGAGGGTTCGTCCCTCGTCGAGGTAGGTGCGCGGTTCGCGGGCGCCGAGTTCCTTGCCGGTCCAGTACTCGACCTCGATGCCCCGGTCGGCGGTGATGACGCCGCCGGCGAAGAAGCCGTCGTTCCATGCCTTGGGCGTCTTGCGGAGGGAGCGCACCACCGCGGCCCGTTCGTTGAGCCAGCCGGTGGCCAGGTCCGCCACCCCGGCCCGCGTTCCGAAGCGCTGGCGGGCCAGCGTGGCCAGGCGCGGGTAGGCGGTCTGCGGGTCCTTGGCCATCAGGGCGCGGTATTCGTCGGCGCCGAGGTGGAAGTACCGGCCGGGGAACAGGGCGCCGTACTCGCGCAGCAGGTCGTCGACGATGGCGGCGGCCTGCGGCTCGGCGATGTCGACGGCGCCGCGGGCGGGGGTGCCGGCGGCGTCGCGCAGCTGGAGGGCGGGGTGGGCCTTGATGACCGCGCCGAGGTGGCCGGGCGAGTCGATCTCGGGCACGACGGTGATGTGCAGGGAGTCGGCGAGGGCGAGGATGCGGCGGACCTCGGCCTTGGTGAGGTGCTGCGGGGAGACGATCTCGGGGTGGGTCTCGCTCTCGATGCGGAAGCCCTGGTCGTCGGAGAAGTGCAGGCCGAGCTGGTTGAGCTTGAGGGCGGCCATCTCGCGCAGCCGGCCCTCGATCCAGTCGGCGGTGAAGTACTTGCGGGCGATGTCGAGGTTCAGGCCGCGCTGGGCGCGGTCGGGCGCGTCGCGCACGACGCCGTCGGGGAGCCCGCCACCGGAGCGCACGGCCTGTGCCAGGGAGCGCGTGCCGTAGAACACGCCGGCCTCGCCCGCCGAGGTGACCAGGACCTTGCCGCCACTGGTGGTCAGCTCGTAGCCCTCGGCGCCGCCGCTCTGGCCGGGGCGCAGCGCCAGTTCGACGTCGCCGTGGCGGGCGGGGCCCCCGGCGAAGCCGATCCGGAGCTCACCGGCCAGCCGGCGGGCCTCGTCGGCGAGGGGGCCGGCGGGGTCGGCGACGACCCGGGCGCCGGGGGCGGGCCGCCAGCCGGGACCGGTGCCGGCGGTGGCCGAGCGCAGGGAGGGGATGGTGCTCGGGACGCCGGTGGGGACGGGCGCGCGGGAGGTGGTGGCGGGCGCCGCGCCGCTGGAGACGGGGCGCGAGGCTTCGGGGGAACGGGAGTCGTCCGGCGGGGCGGGGGCCTCGTCGCGCGGGCAGCCCATCAGGGTCATGGTGGCGAGGAGCGCGAGTCCGGCGACGGCGCCCCGGGCGGCGCCGGCCCGGGTGATGCTGACAGGCAGTCCCATGGAGCAGAACCTCCCATATAGGGCATATATGGGCTCAAGGTATTGCCCTTTGCCCGTCGAGGTTGTCCACCACGCGCCAGAAACCGGCCTCGTCCGAATGAAATTCGCGCATCCGTCGGGCGTCGGCCGAGAAGCGTCGTTACCGTAACGGCTCAGTTCGTCGGCCGGAAGTACCAATTCCGCATCATCTCCGGCCCCTGCACGCTCCCCCGAGGAGACCCCGCTGCACGGCTCCGACCGCCACGGCCTCGACCGCCTCAACTCCGCGCTGCCGGGCGTCGCCGAAGCCGCCCTCCTCGCCTGTTGCGGCAGCCGCCGCTGGGCCCGCCACCTCGCCGATCACCGGCCCTACCCCGACCTGCGCACCCTGCTGGCCACCGCGGAGCGGGCCGCCCGCACGCTGACGCCCGCCGACCTCACCGAGGCACTCGCCGACGAGACCGGCCCCCGGCAGCTCCTCGTCACCCATCCGGCCCTGCGCCGGGCCGAAGCCGCGTACGAGAGCAGATTCGGCCACATTTTCATCATTTATCCCGCCCCCACGGCCCCTCCCGACGACCGGCTTCCCGACGACACCGTCGGGCGGCTGCTCGCCGCGCTCCGCGTCCGCCTCGGCCACTCACCGCGCGAGGAGACCGCCGTCACCGCCGCCGAACTCACCCGACTGGCGGCAGGCCGGCTGACCCGGCTCGCCCCCGACGTCCCCTCGCCCCGGCGCCACGACGCCCGGCAGGCGTAGGGGACATAACGCCCTTATGCGAGAAAGGCGCAGGACACAACGGTCGTACCGGACACCCGCAAGGGCCGATCGGTCCCGCTCACTGGTCCGTACGTGCCTCTTTGATCACACCTGAGGACCCCGCGATACCGAACCGACAAGGCGTCGCTACGATGGCCAGGGCCGGTGGACCGTACCCGGCCGGGCCCGCTGACAGTGAAGCCGGCAGGCTCTGATCCCCGCTCCCGGAGGGTTTTCCGTGCCGGCTGGAACGCTGTACCGCGGCCGGGAAGGCATGTGGTCCTGGGTGGCTCATCGAGTCACCGGCGTCCTCATTTTCTTCTTCCTGTTCGTGCACGTCCTTGACACCGCCCTCGTTCGCGTCTCGCCCGAGGCGTACGACGAGGTCGTCGCGACGTACAAGACGCCTCTCGTCAACGTGATGGAGTACGGCCTCGTCGCCGCCATCCTCTTCCACGCACTCAATGGTCTGCGCGTCATCGCGGTGGACTTCTGGTCCAAGGGTGCCCGCTACCAGAAGCAGATGCTGTGGACCGTTGTCGCCATCTGGGTCGTGCTGATGGCCGGCGCCTTCTACCCCGTGCTCCAGCACACGCTGCGCACGCTGTTCGGGAGCTGACGCGAGATGTCCGCTGAGACCACCACCCCCGCCGTGAACGACACGGTGTCGCTCTACGACGTGGACCACCCGGCTCCGGTCATCGAGCCGCCCCGCAAGCGCACCAAGAAGACGCCGAAGTCGACCCGCACCAACTTCGAGCTGTACGGCTGGCTGTTCATGCGGCTGTCCGGCATCGTCCTGGTCGTCCTGGTCCTGGGCCACCTGCTGATCCAGCTGGTCCTCGACGGCGGCGTCAGCAAGATCGGCTTCGCCTTCGTGGCCGGTCGCTGGGCCTCGCCTTTCTGGCAGGCATGGGACCTGATCATGCTGTGGCTGGCGATGCTGCACGGTGCCAACGGCCTGCGCACGGTCATCAACGACTACGCGGAGCGGCCCACGACCCGCTTCTGGCTGAAGAACCTGCTGTACACGGCCACGGTGTTCACCGTCCTGCTGGGCACGCTGGTGATCTTCACCTTCGACCCGAACATCCGCTAGAGCCCGGGGCTGACGAGACCATGAAGATCCACAAGTACGACACCGTCATCGTCGGCGCCGGTGGCGCCGGCATGCGCGCGGCCATCGAGTCGACCAAGCGCAGCCGCACCGCGGTGCTGACCAAGCTGTACCCCACCCGCTCCCACACCGGCGCCGCCCAGGGCGGCATGGCCGCCGCCCTCGCGAACGTCGAGGAGGACAACTGGGAGTGGCACACCTTCGACACGATCAAGGGTGGCGACTACCTGGTCGACCAGGACGCCGCCGAGATCCTGGCGAAGGAGGCCATCGACGCGGTCCTCGACCTGGAGAAGATGGGCCTGCCGTTCAACCGCACCCCGGACGGCACCATCGACCAGCGCCGCTTCGGCGGTCACAGCCGTAACCACGGCGAGGCCCCGGTCCGCCGGTCCTGCTACGCCGCGGACCGCACCGGCCACATGATCCTCCAGACGCTGTACCAGAACTGCGTCAAGGAGGGCGTGGAGTTCTTCAACGAGTTCTACGTCCTCGACCAGCTGATCACCGAGGTCGACGGCGTCCGGAAGTCGGCCGGCGTGGTGGCCTACGAGCTCGCCACCGGCGAGATCCACGTCTTCCAGGCGAAGGCCGTCATCTACGCCTCCGGCGGCACCGGCAAGTTCTTCAAGGTGACCTCCAACGCGCACACGCTCACCGGTGACGGCCAGGCGGCCTGCTACCGCCGCGGCCTGCCGCTGGAGGACATGGAGTTCTTCCAGTTCCACCCGACGGGCATCTGGCGCATGGGCATCCTGCTGACGGAGGGCGCCCGCGGTGAGGGCGGCATCCTCCGCAACAAGGACGGCGAGCGCTTCATGGAGAAGTACGCGCCGGTCATGAAGGACCTCGCCTCGCGTGACGTCGTCTCGCGCTCCATCTACACGGAGATCCGCGAGGGCCGTGGCTGCGGTCCCGAGGGCGACCACGTCTACCTCGACCTCACCCACCTGCCGCCGGAGCAGCTCGACGCCAAGCTCCCGGACATCACCGAGTTCGCGCGGACGTACCTCGGCATCGAGCCCTACACGGACCCGATCCCGATCCAGCCCACCGCGCACTACGCCATGGGCGGCATCCCGACCAACGTCGCGGGTGAGGTGCTGGCCGACAACGACACCGTCGTCCCCGGCCTGTACGCCGCCGGCGAGGTCGCCTGCGTGTCCGTGCACGGCGCCAACCGTCTGGGCACCAACTCGCTGCTGGACATCAACGTCTTCGGCAAGCGGGCCGGCATCGCCGCCGCCGAGTACTCCGCCAAGGCCGACTACGTCGAGCTGCCGGAGAACCCGGCGCAGCTCGTCGCCGACCAGGTCGAGCGGCTGCGGAACTCCACCGGCACCGAGCGGGTCGCCGAGCTCCGCAAGGAGCTGCAGGAGACCATGGACGCCAACGTGATGGTGTTCCGCACCGAGCAGACGATCAAGACGGCCGTCGAGAAGATCGCCGAGCTGCGCGAGCGGTACCTGAACGTCTCCGTCCAGGACAAGGGCAAGCGGTTCAACACCGACCTGCTGGAGGCCATCGAGCTGGGCAACCTGCTCGACCTGGCCGAGGTCATGGCCGTGTCCGCGCTGGCGCGCAAGGAGTCCCGCGGCGGTCACTACCGCGAGGACTACCCCAACCGCGACGACGTCAACTTCATGCGGCACACCATGGCGTACCGCGAGGTCGACGCGGACGGCAAGGACTCGATCCGCCTCGACTACAAGCCGGTCGTCCAGACCCGCTACCAGCCGATGGAGCGTAAGTACTGATGAGCACCCCGACGCTCGAGAAGAGCGCGGCCTCGGCCGAGTCCGAGGCCCCCGCGCACCTGATCACGGTCACCTTCCGGGTCCGCCGCTTCAACCCGGAGATCTCGGACGAGGCGACCTGGCAGGACTTCCAGCTGGAGATCGACCCCAAGGAGCGGGTCCTCGACGGCCTGCACAAGATCAAGTGGGAGCACGACGGCACGCTGACGTTCCGCCGCTCCTGCGCGCACGGCATCTGCGGCTCCGACGCCATGCGGATCAACGGCAAGAACCGCCTGGCGTGCAAGACGCTGATCAAGGACATCAACCCCGCCAAGCCGATCACGGTCGAGCCCATCAAGGGCCTCACGGTCCTGAAGGACCTCGTGGTCGACATGGAGCCGTTCTTCCAGGCGTACCGCGACGTCATGCCGTTCCTCATCACCAAGGGGAACGAGCCGACGCGTGAGCGTCTGCAGACGGCCGAGGACCGCGAGCGGTTCGACGACACCACCAAGTGCATCCTGTGCGCCGCGTGCACGTCGTCCTGCCCGGTGTTCTGGAACGACGGGCAGTACTTCGGCCCGGCGGCCATCGTCAACGCCCACCGCTTCATCTTCGACTCGCGCGACGAGGCCGGCGAGCAGCGGCTGGAGATCCTTAACGACAAGGACGGCGTGTGGCGCTGCCGCACGACGTTCAACTGCACGGACGCGTGCCCGCGTGGCATCGAGGTCACGAAGGCGATCCAGGAGGTCAAGCGCGCGCTGATCACGCGACGCTTCTGACCTGCGGTCTGCTGTGTACGACGAAGCCCCGCTCCAGCGATGGAGCGGGGCTTCGTGGTGCACCGGCCGCGCGAGGGCCTGTCCGGCGGATCATGTGGGCGGCCGCGGGTCGTGTCATTCGCACCTCCGCTGCGCGGCGGTGTCCTCAATCGCCGGACGGGCTGGTTTCGGCTGGGCTCAGCCCATCCCAGCCCGTTGGGGGCACCCCCAGCGGTAGCTGGGGGAGATTGAGGACGCGCCCGCAGGGCGCCCCGCCGCCGCAGGCGGCACGGACGGCCCGCAGCCGAAGACCCGCCGGGCCGGGGACCCGTTACGCCGGCCGCATGGACGACGTCACTTCCAGCAGCGCTTCCCGCTTGCGCGCCAGCTCCGCCAGCTGTTCGTCCACGCGGGACAGCTGCTCGTCCACGACCTGGACGGAGTGCTCGCACGCGAGCAGGCCCGGGCCGCCCTCGGCGCAGGGCAGCAGATCCCGGATGGCCTCGGTGGTCAGACCGCCGGCCAGGAGCTCACGGACGCGCGTCACGCGCTCGACCGCGTCGGCCCCGTAGCGCCGGTAGTCGTTGGAGTCCCGCTCGGAGACGAGCAGGCCCTGCTGCTCGTAGTAGCGCAGCAGCCGGGTGCTGACGCCTGTCCTTCGCGACAGTTCCCCTATCCGCATCCCGGTCCTCCCCTTGACCTTCACACTGATGTCAACTGCCAACCTAATGGCCATGACACAGATTCCCGTATCCCCGTTCGGCCCGCTCACCGCCCAGGTGCACGGCTCCGGTCCCGGCATCCTGCTCGCGCACGGTGCGGGCGGCAGCATCGAGGGCAACTACCTGCCGATCATGCCGGCCCTGGCCGCCGGCCACACCGTCGTGGCCCCCGACTACCCCGGCTCCGGCGCCACCCCGCGGGCGACCGCGCCGCTCACCCTCGACGGGCTGGCCGACGCCGTCGTCGCCTCGGCGACGGAGGCCGGCCTGGAGACCTTCACCCTCGTCGGCTACTCGCTGGGCACCCTGGTGTCCGTACGGGCCGCCGCCCGCCACCCCGAGCGGGTGCGCGGGCTGGTGCTGACGGCCGGTCTGGCCCGGGCCGACAACCGGCTGCTGGCCTCCCTGGACATCTGGCGGAAGCTGCTGGCCGACGGCGACCGCGAGACCTTCGCGCGCTTCGTCGCCCTGAGCGGCTTCGGCGCGCCGTTCTTCAACGCCGTGCCCACCGAGCAGCTCGGCGCCTTCTACGAGCTGCTGGCTGCCGGTATCCCGGACGGGGCGGCCGACCAGGCTGCCGTCGTCCAGGCCGCGGACACCACGGGCGACCTCGCCGGGATCTCCGTACCCACCCTGGTCGTCGCGACCACCCTGGACACCCTGGTCACGCCCGCCAACTCCCGCGTGCTCGCGGACCGCATACCCGGTGCCGAGTACGCCGAGATCGAGACGGGCCACATCCCGATGGCCGAGAAGCCGGAGGAATGGAGCGAGCTGATCACCAGCTTCCTCGACAAGCACGCGCTGTGAGCCCGCACCTGAGCTGACGTCAGATCCGCCCCAGCTGCCACAGCCGCCAGATCCCCGTGCCGTCCGTCAGGTACTGCGTGCCGGAGATCGAGGAACTGCTCAGCGTGTACTCCTTCTTCTGCCACAGCGGCACCAGCGGCACGTCCTCGGCGACGATCTTCTGGATGGCGCGGAAGTCGGCCGCGACGCGGTTGCGTTCGTAACTCTTCTGGGTGGCGGCGATGCGCTGCTCGACGCGGGCGCTGACGTAGCCGGAGTGGAGGGCGGAGCCCTTGCCGACGAGCGGGGTGGTGAAGGTGTCGGCGTCGGGGAAGTCCGCGACCCAGGTGACGCAGTAGGCGTCGTAGGCCCCGCGGGCGTAGCCCTCCAGGAACTCCTTCCACGGCACGTGCTGCGTCGTCACCTCGAACAGCCCGGTGGCCTCCAGCTGCCTCTTCAGCAAGGCCGCCTCCTCGTCCGTGGCGGCGCCCTGGGAGTAGGCCAGACGGAAGCGGACGGGCTGGAGGATGCCGGCCTGGCGCAGCAGGGCGCGGGCGCGGTCCGGGTCGGGCTCGGGGTAGGCGTCGAAGAACGACGTGGTGTGGCCGCTGAGGCCCTGCGGGATGAGGGAGTACAGCGGCTCGACCGTCCGCAGGTGGATGTCGCGGGCGAGGGCCACCCGGTCGACGACGGCGGCGACGGCCCGGCGCACCGCGACGTCCTTCACGGGTGAGCCGTCGCGGAGGTTGAAGATCAGCGAGCGGGTGGTGGCGCCCGCGCTCTCCATCATCTTCACGCCGGAGTCCGACGGGGACTGCTGGGCGATGACGGACGGCGGCAGCTGGCGGCCGGCCACGTCGATGCTGCGCCGCTTCCACGCCTGGGCCATCGCCGCCGCGTCCCGGAAGTAGCGCACGGTCACGGCCTCGCCCTTGCGCTTGATGCCACCGCGGTAGTCGCCGTTGGGCTTCAGCTCGGCGCGCGTGCCCGCCTGATAGCTCTTCAGCTCGTACGGGCCGGAGCCGTCCACGGCGTCGCCCTCGCGGAGCCGGTCGGCGGGATAGCGCGTGGAGTCGACGATGGAGCCGGCGCCGGTGGCTATCTTGAACGGGAAGGTGGCGTCCGGCACCCGCAGATGGAAGGTCACCGTCCGCCCGGCCGCCTCCACCGAGCGGAGCGTCTCCAGCAGCTGTCCGGGGCCCTGCGGGGAGTTGATGCGGGAGATCCGGTCGAAGGAGAACTTCACGTCCCGCGCCGTCATCTCCCGGCCGCTGGTGAACCTCAGGCCCTCGCGCAGCTCGCACACGTACGTGCGTAAGTCGCCGCCGTGGAACTCGCAGCGGCTCGCCGCGTCCGCGACCGGCGTGCTGGTGCCGGGCGTGAAGGTCAGAAGTGACTGGTAGACGTTGCCGTACAGCGCCCAGGAGGCCGCGTCATAGGCTCCCGCCGGATCGAGCGCGGTGACCGTGTCGATGGTGCCGACCGTGATCGGCCCCTCGTCCCGCTCCCCCGACGACACCAGCCCGCAGCCGGTGACCCCGGCCAGCAGCGCCCCGCACATCACAGCCGTCCGCATCCGGACCCAACGCATCCCCGCGCCCCCTCCGCCCAGTGATGCGCATCACTCAAACATACGAACGCGCATACGTCCGGGGAATAGGCCAAGTGATCGTCGGCAGGGGCGGGAGCGGGCGGAATCGTCCCGCTATGCGGGGGCCACTATCGGACCCCTATGACGTACGCCGCAACGCCTGCACGCCGCGCAACCCGATGATCCCGACAGCCGTCCCCAGAAGAAACGAAGTGATCGCGAGCGCGAGATGGACCCAGAAGTACGCCGTCGGGTCGCCCGCGTCGTCGAACGCGAGCCCGCTGCCGTCCTTCCACAAATTCTTCGCGAAGGTGATCCAGATGAACCAGCTCCAGACCCCGAAGGCGAGCAGGAACCAGGCCACGGGGCGGGAGAGGGTCATGGGCGCGCGGGGGGACGGTGAGGCGTCCCCGGAAGAGCTCAGCATGGGTTTCAGTATGCGTTCGGCTCCGCACACTGGTCCTATCGGGTCCTCGGCACGGGTCCGTCCCGGTGAGGCAGGGACTAGAAGCCCCGCGTGGCGGGGTACGTTCACGGACGTGCCGACGACGACATCACACCCCCCGCGGTGCGCCGCGACGCGACGCTACGGGGCCGCGCTCGCGGCCACCGCCTCGCTGCTCCTCCCGCTGATGACCGCCGCTCCCGCCCACGCCGACAACCCGGCCGACGGCAAGGGCGCCCCGAAGACCCCACCCGCGCGGATGTCCACGGTGGGGGGCGAGTTGCTGGGCAGGCCCGGACCCCAGGTGCGCCGCGGGCCGGGCGCCCCGGAACTGCCCAGGGATCTCTCCGGCCGCTCCTGGCTGGTGGCCGACGCCGAGTCGGGCGCGATCCTGGCCGCGAACAACGCGCACTGGCGGCTGCCCCCGGCGTCCACCCTGAAGATGCTCTTCGCCGACACCGTGCTGCCCAAGCTGCCCCGCACCAAGACGCACAAGGTGCTGCCCTCCGACCTGGAGGGCATGGGCGCGGGCAGCAGCGCGGTCGGGATCAAGGAGGGCTCGTCCTACTCGGTCCACGACCTGTGGCTCGGGGTCTTCCTGCGCTCGGGCAACGACGCCGTACGGGTGCTGTCCGCGATGAACGGCGGTGTCGACCGGACCGTGGCGGACATGCAGGCCCACGCCGACGACCTCCAGGCGCGGGACACGCACGTCGTCAGCCCCGACGGCTATGACGCGGAGGGGCAGGTCTCCAGCGCGTACGACCTGACGCTGTTCGCCCGTTCGGGGCTGCAGAAGGCCGACTTCCGGGAGTACTGCGCGACGGTGTCGGCGCAGTTCCCGGCCGAGGAGAAGCCGGGCAAGCAACGGGAGAGCTTCGGCATCGTCAACACCAACCGGCTGCTCACGGGTGAGGGCATGCCGAACGGCGAGCCCTACAAGGGCATGGCGGGCGTCAAGAACGGCTCCACGACCAACGCGGGGAACACCTTCACCGGCGTCGCCCAGCACGACGGCCGCAAGCTGCTGGTCACCGTCATGAACCCGGAGAAGGCCGAGCTCTACCAGGTCTACAAGGAGACCCGGGCGCTGCTGGACTGGGGCTTCGAGGCGGCCGGCCACGTCGAGCCGGTCGGTGTGCTCGTCGCGCCCAAGGGCATGACGGACAAGCCCGGCGGCAAGGACGGCACGCAGGCCACGGACCGCGCCCAGGCGTCGGTCACCGGCTCGGGCAGCGGGATGTGGACGGCGGTCGGGATCACGGGCGGCGCGCTGGTGCTGCTGGCCGGCGCGGGGTTCGTGGTGCACCGGCGCCACCCGTTGCCGGACCGGGTGCGCCGCCGGCGCTGAACCGGGCCCGCCCGGACCCCGGCCAGCACGCCCCGGCCCTCACGCGCGAGTGCCGGGGTCCGCGGCGGAGTCCGCCGGGGCCTCCCCGAGCGACGGCGTGGCCGTCCACGCGGCACAGAAGAGGGTCAGCTTCGCCGTGAAGTTGATCCACAGCAGCAGCGCCACCGGCGTGCCGAACGCCCCGTACATGCTCTTGGCCGCCACCTGCTGGAGATAGCCGCTGATCAGCAGCTTCAGCAGCTCGAAGCCGACCGCGCCGAGCAGCGCGCCCACCACCAGGCGGCGCGGCTCGGGGTGCACGCCGGGCAGCCGGGACAGGACGTAGAGCATCAGCAGGAAGTCGGCGAGCACGGCGATGCAGAAGCCGGCCACGGTCAGCAGGGGGCCGACGCCGTCCAGGCCGGCCTTCTCGACCACCCAGCCCACGGCGGCGGAGGCGAACGCCGAGCAGCCGAAGGAGACCAGGGCGACCCCGCCGAGGCCCAGCAGCACGGCCCCGTCCTTGAGCTTGAGCAGGATGGGGTTGCCGGGGTCCTCCTCCTTCTGCCACACCGCCCGCAGGCATTCGCGCAGGGATCCGATCCAGCCCATTCCCGTGAAGAGGAGCAGGGCGCCGGCGACGATCCCGACCGTGCCGGCGTTGTCGACGAGCGTGCTGAGGTCGAGCTGGCCGGAGATGCCGGGCACCTGCTCGGCGAGCTTCCGCTCCACGTCGCGCAGCTGCCCCCGGTCGAGCACCGCCGCGCCGATCGCGGCGCCCACGGTGACGAGCGGGAAGAGCGAGAGGAAGCTGGTGAAGGTGATCGCGGCGGCCAGCCGGGTCCACTTCGCCCGGTCCAGGGTCTCGTACGAGCGCCACGCGTGCGTGCGCATCAGCCGGGCGATCAGGGGTCCGATCACCGGCAGCCGGGTCAGCCAGTCCATGGTCCACACCTACCATCTCCGGGGTGGCTGTACGCGTACCCCGGAAAACGGGTGGTGACCGGTCTAGCGGGAGGCCGCCGGGGGGCGTGCGACGCCGCTCTGGCGCGGTATGGCCGCGTCCGCGCCCTCCCCGCCCTCACCGAAGGGGTACTCGCGCTCCAGCCGCCAGACGCCGTCCGGGCCCTGCTCGTACAGCGCGAAGCCGTTGACCGTCCAGGCGGCCGCGAACTCCGCCAGCTCCGCGTAGGCCCGGTCCATCGCCTCCTCGGCGATGCCGTGGGCGATGGTGACGTGCGGGTGGTACGGGAACTGCAGCTCGCGGGCGACGGGCCCGGAGGCGTCCCGGACGCGCTTCTGGAGCCAGGCGCAGGAGGACGCGCCCTCGACCACGTTGACGTAGACGACGGGCGAGAGGGGGCGGAAGGTGCCGGTGCCGGAGAGACGCATCCGGAACGGCCGGCCGAGCGCCGCCACCTCGGCGAGGTGCCGCTCGATCTCGGGCAGGCACGAGTCGTCGACCTCGGTGGGCGGCAGCAGGGTGACGTGCGTGGGGATGCCGTGCGCGTGCGGGTCCCCGAAGCCCTCGCGGCGCTTCTGGAGGAAGCTGCCGTACGGCTCCGGGACAGCGATCGAAACGCCGAGCGTTACGGTCCCCATTGCGTTCTCCCTCCTGTGCGCCTGTACGGACCCGTGGCCAGTGTGACGGCTGAGCCGTACCTGGTGCCAGGTCCGCTGGTCCCGCGCGCCCGGGACCGTGGCCCCGGGCGTGCGCCCGCCCGGGCCCGTCGGTGCTTCTGCCCGGGGCCCGCCGGTGCCATGTCCGGACCGGGCGGTCGGTGCTCGTCAGTGCTGTTCAGTACCTGATCAAAAGATGACCGGTGCTGCGTGGTCAGTGCTTCGCGGGCAGGAAGCCCACCTTGTCGTACGCCTGGGCGAGGGTCTCGCCGGCGACCGCGCGGGCCTTCTCGGCGCCCTTCGCCAGGACGGCGTCCAGCGTCTCCGGGTCGTCCAGGTATTCCTGCGTACGGGCCCGGAAGGGGGTCACCCACTCCACCATCACCTCGGCGAGGTCGGTCTTGAGCGCACCGTAACCCTTGCCCTCGTACTTCTGCTCCAGTTCCGCGATACCCGCGCCGGTGAGCGTGGCGTAGATGGTCAGCAGGTTACTGACGCCGGGCTTCTTCTCGGCGTCGAAACGGATCACCGTGTCGGTGTCGGTGACCGCGCTCTTGATCTTCTTCGCGGAGACCTTGGGCTCGTCGAGGAGGTTGATCAGGCCCTTGGCGGTGGACGCCGACTTGCTCATCTTCGCCGTCGGGTCCTGGAGGTCGTAGATCTTCGCCGTCTCGCGCACGATGTGCGGCGACGGGACCGTGAAGGTGTCACCGAAACGGGCGTTGAAGCGCTCGGCGAGATCACGGGTGAGCTCGACGTGCTGGCGCTGGTCCTCGCCCACCGGGACGGCGTCCGCCTGGTAGAGCAGGATGTCCGCGACCTGGAGGACGGGGTACGTGAACAGGCCCACCGTGGTCTGGTTGGCGCCGTGCCTCGCCGACTTGTCCTTGAACTGCGTCATGCGGGACGCCTCGCCGAAGCCGGTGAGGCAGTTCATGACCCACGCGAGCTGGGCGTGTTCGGGCACGTGGCTCTGCACGAACAGGGTGCAGCGCTCCGGGTCCAGGCCCGCGGCCAGCAGCTGGGCGGCGGCGATCCGGGTGTTCGCACGCAGTTCCCGCGGGTCCTGCGCAACGGTGATCGCGTGCAGGTCGACGACCATGTAGAAGGCGTCGTGGGTCTCTTGCAGCGCCACGTACTGCCGGACGGCACCGAGGTAGTTCCCCAGGTGGAAGGAGCCTGCGGTGGGCTGGATACCGGAGAGAGCGCGCGGACGATCAAGGGCCATGCGCACATTCTCTCAGGTGTGGCAGCGGGCTCGGTCCGGCGGTGCCGTGGGGTAGTAGAAAGTAGGAACAGCATGCCCCGCATACCGAACGGAGCACACGGTGACATCCACGGAACGCAGCATCGCCGCCGCCGAGGCCCACAGCGCGCACAACTACCATCCGTTGCCGGTCGTCGTCGCCTACGCGGAGGGCGCGTGGATGACGGACGTCGAGGGGCGGCGTTATCTCGACATGCTCGCCGGATACTCCGCGCTCAACTTCGGCCACGGCAACCGCCGGCTGATCAACGCCGCGAAGGCGCAGCTCGATCGGGTGACGCTCACCTCGCGCGCCTTCCACCACGACCGGTTCGCGGATTTCTGCACCGAGCTCGCCACCTTGTGCGGCAAGGAGATGGTGCTGCCGATGAACACCGGCGCGGAGGCGGTCGAGACGGCCGTGAAGACCGCCCGGAAGTGGGGCTACCGCGTCAAGGGCGTGCCGGCCGGCCGGGCGAAGATCGTGGTCGCCGAGAACAACTTCCACGGCCGCACCACCACGATCATCAGCTTCTCCACGGACGAGGAGGCCCGCGCCGACTACGGCCCGTACACGCCGGGCTTCGAGATCGTTCCGTACGGCGATCTCGCCGCGCTGGAGGCGGCGATCGACGACGACACCGTGGCCGTCCTGCTGGAGCCCATCCAGGGCGAGGCCGGCGTGCTCGTACCGCCGCCGGGCTATCTGCGAGGCGTCCGGCGGCTGACGGCGGAGCGCGAGGTGCTGTTCATCGCGGACGAGATCCAGTCCGGGCTGGGCCGCACCGGAAGAACCTTCGCCTGTGACCACGAGGACGTCGTTCCGGACATGTACGTGCTGGGCAAGGCGCTCGGCGGCGGTGTGGTGCCGGTGTCGGCGGTGGTGGCCTCGCGGGAGATCCTCGGCGTGTACCGGCCCGGCGAGCACGGCTCGACCTTCGGCGGGAACCCGCTCGCGTGCGCGGTGGCGCTGGAGGTCGTGGCGATGCTGAAGTCCGGGGAGTTCCAGCAGCGGGCCACGGAGCTGGGCGACCACCTGCACCACGAGCTCGGTCTGCTGGTCGGCGGCGGCGCGGTGGAGGCCGTGCGCGGCCGCGGCCTGTGGGCGGGGGTCGACATCGCCCCCGCGAAAGGCACCGGGCGGCAGATCTCGGAGCGGCTGATGGACCGCCGCGTCCTGGTGAAGGACACCCACGGCTCCACGATCCGTATCGCTCCCCCGCTGGTGATCAGCAAGGAGGACCTGGACTGGGGCCTGGAGCAGCTGCGGTCGGTGCTGGAGGGCTGACGTGTGCCGCGGGTGCCCGCCGGACGTCCGGCGGGCACCTCACACGGTCCTCACACGTCGTAGTTCTCGTCGAAGGTGTCCCGGTCGCGCTGCCAGTGCTCCTGCTGGCTCGGCTGCCGGGTCTTCTCCTGGACCTTCTCCTTCGCCTGGCGGGCGCGCCCCTGGACCGTCTGCTTGGCGTCCGATGCCTTGGACTTCGCCTTGTCCGACGCCTGCTCCGCCTTGTTCCGGCGCTGATGCTTGGACATCGCTGTTCACTCCCGGGGGATGACGGGGATGTGCTCCCGCCGCCAGGCTTGCACGGTCCGGCACCCCGCGCATGCGGAGCGGGAACCGGTCACCGGATGACGTGCGGCAGGAACCGTGCGTACCCGTCCGTGACCAGTCCCTCCGACTCGCGGATGCCCAGGCCCGCGGGTTCCTCCTCGACCACCCACGCGCCGAGCACCACGCGGTTGCCGTCGATCTCCGGGAGCGGGGCCAGCTGCTGGTAGCAGCAGGGCTCGTCGCGGAGCACGGGGGCGTCGCCGGCGGCGTGGACCGTCACGCCGTCGCCCTCCCGGCCGAGCAGCGGCTTGGCGACCCAGCCGTGGGTGCCGGCCAGCTCGCGCGGGCCGTCCAGATAGGCGGGCAGGAGGTTCGGGTGGCCGGGGAAGAGCTCCCACAGCACGGCGAGCAGCGCCTTGTTGGACAGGAGCATCTTCCAGGCCGGCTCGATCCACAGGGTGGAGCCGGTGCCGCCGCCGTTGTCGAGGGTGTCCAGGGCGTGCGGGCCGAAGCGGTCGGTGGCCAGCCATTCCCAGGGGTAGAGCTTGAAGCAGGCGCGGACGAACGCGTACCGCTCGTCGACGAAGCGGCCGGAGACGTGGTCCCAGCCGATGTCCTCCATCGAGATGGCCCGGGTGGCGAGCCCGGCCTGCTCGGCGGTCTCGCGCAGGTAGGCGACCGTCATCAGGTCCTCGCCGAGCTCGTCGTCCGCGGAGTGCGCGAAGTGCAGGGGCGCGCCGGGCGGCAGCAGGGGCGCCTGGCGCTTCCAGGCGTCGACGAGCCGCTCGTGGAGGGAGTTCCACTGGTCGCAGTCGGGGAACCGGTCCTCCATCCAGAACCACTGGGCGCTCGCGGCCTCCACCAGCGAGGTGGGGGTGTCGGCGTTGTACTCCAGCATCTTGGCCGGGCCGTCGCCGTCGTAGCGCAGATCGAAGCGGGCGTAGACGGAGGGGAGCTCCGCGCGCCGGCGCCAGGACTCGGCGATCAGCGCGGCCAGCCGCGGGTCGGTGACGCCGAGGTCGGCGAAGCGGTCGCGCTTGACGATGTGCGCTGCGGCGGCCAGGCACATCTCGTGCAGCTCGGCGACGGTCTCCTCCAGCGCCTCTATCTCGGCGATGGTGAAGGAGTAGTACGCGCTCTCGTCCCAGTACGGGCGCAGCGAGCCGTCCGGGTGCCGGGTGAGGGGGTAGATGAGGCCCTGTTCCTCGACCGTGGACTGCCAGGCGGGGCGCGGGGTGATCCGGTGTCGGCGCACGGTCCTCAACCCCCGCCCGAGCCGGATCCGGAGCAGCCGAAGCCGCCGCGGTCGACAGCCTGGCTCTTGCTGAACGTGCCGTTCTCGGCGTAGCCGCCGGACCGGCCGGAGCCGTAGTACCAGCGGCCGGTGCCGTTGCCGCTGCTTCCGCCGCTGCTGCTGCCGCTGCCGCTCTTGCACGCCTTGGAGTCGAGGACGCGATAGCCACGCACGGAGTCGTGGCTGTTCGGGTCGACGCAGCGCTTGTCCGGTTCCGAGCCGCAGGAGGTGAGCGCGGCCGCGAGCGCGCCCATCCCGCCGAGTATCACCGTCGACGACCGCAGTCGCCGTCGTGCCTTCTCCGCCATGTGTCCGACCCCCGTCAGTTCACGTCGTACGCAGTTCACTCTTCAAGAAGTGCGTTCACCCTAAAGGGCGAGCGCGGCCGGGGGAACGCGGGGCTCCGGTCCGCTCAGTCCGCCGGGGGCAGGGCGCGCAGCAGCGCGTCCAGGGCACCCGAGAAGGCGTGGTCGGGGGGCGTGCCGTAGCCGACGATCAGCCCGTCCGGGCCGGCCACGTCGCGGATGCCCCCGCCGCCGTAGCGGAAGCGGGACACCCCCTCCAGGGCCAGCCCCTGCCAGGCGGCCGCCTGGACGGTGGCACGCTCGGTGCCGGGCGGGAGTTCGAGTACGGCGTGCAGTCCGGCGGCGATGCCGGTGACGCGGATGTGCGGGGCGTGCTCGGCGAGGGCGGCCACGAGCTGGTCGCGGCGGCGCCGGTAGCGCAGCCGCATCGCGCGGACGTGCCGGTCGTACGCGCCGCTCGTGATCAGTTCCGCGAGGGTCAGCTGGTCGAGGACGCCCGAGCTCCACTCCCCCGCCCTCTTCACCTTCAGCACGTCGCCCACCAGGTGTTCCGGCAGCACCATCCAGGAGAGCCGCAGTCCGGGCGCCAGGGACTTGCTGGTGGTGCCGAGGTAGACGACGCGCTCGGGGCTGAGGCCCTGCAGACAGCCGACGGGCTGGCGGTCGTAGCGGAACTCGCCGTCGTAGTCGTCCTCCAGGATCAGCCCGCCGGTGCGCACCGCCCAGTCGACGACGGCGGCCCGCCGGTCGGGGTGCAGCGGTACGCCCGTGGGGAACTGGTGGGCCGGCGTGAGCAGGGCCGCCCGCACGCCCTTGCGCCCGTCCAGCGCGCCCACGTCGGCGCCGAGGGGATCCACCTCCAGCATCGAGCAGCGCAGCCCGGTCCGTTCCAGGGCCTCGTGGTGGAACCAGAGCCCGTACTCCTCGACGCCCATCTCGCGGGTCCCGCGCTGCCGCAGCACCCGGCTGAGCAGGGCCAGCCCCTGGGTGAAGCCCGCGCACACCACGATCCGGTCCGCGTCGGCGCGCACCCCGCGCGCCCGCGCGAGGTAGTCCGCGAGGGCCGTCCGCAGCTCGGGGCGGCCACGCTCGTCGACGTGCCCGAACGCCTCGTGCGGTGCGGCCGCCAGCGCCCGGCGGGCGGCGGAGAGCCAGGCGGCGCGCGGGAAGGCGGAGACGTCGGCGCTGCCGGTGCGCAGGTCGTAGGCGGGCCGGCGGGCCGTACGGGGCGGGGTGGAGCCGCGCTCGGGGTCGCGGGGCGCCGCCCGGCGGGCCACGCGCGTGCCGGAGCCCTGGCGCGCGGTGAGCCAGCCCTCGGCGACGAGCTCGCCGTAGGCGTCGGCGACGGTGTTCCGCGCCAGGCACAGGTCGGCGGCGAGGGAACGGGAGGAGGGCAGCTTGGTGCCGGGCGCGAGACGGCCCGTACGGACGGCGTCGCGCAGGGCGCGGATCAGACAGGCGCGCACCCCGCCCGGGCCGGTCAGGTTCAGGTCCAGGTGCAGGTCCGCGCCGGTGCCGCCACCCGAAGTGGCCCACGTTTTCTCCATGGGAGTGGACCATACCGATGGGCTACCGCGCTCATAGGCTCGTTCCCATGACGACGACGGACTCCACGCCCACCACCCACCACCACGGCCCGCGGATGCTCCTGCACGAGCTGGCCCCCGAGGTGCAGAAGGCGATGCTCGGACTGGAGCGTGCCTCCCGCAAGGGCCTCGAACCGACGCTGATCGAACTGGTCAAGATCCGCGCCTCGCAGGTCAACCACTGCGCCTTCTGTCTCGACATGCACACCAAGGACGCCCGCCGGATGGGCGAGAGCGAGGAGCGCCTCTTCCTCCTCAACGCGTGGGAGGAGGCCACCGGCTACTACACCGAGAAGGAGCAGGCGGCCCTCGCGCTCACCGAGGCGGTCACCGTCCTCACCGACGGCTTCGTGCCCGACGCGGTTTACGAGCGCGCCGCCCGCAGCTTCGGCGAGAAGGAACTGGCCCAGCTGATCTCGCTGATCGTCACGATCAACGCCTGGAACCGGATCGGCGTGTCCACCCGCCTCCACCCCGGCGCGTACGAGGCATCGGCGTGACGGCCGCGGCCTTCCGCGCCCTGCACCGTGTCCGTGGCGCGGACGGCCCGCTCGTGCTGCCGGGGCCGTGGGACGCCGCCAGCGCCCGCGCGTTCGCCGACGCGGGCTTCCCGGCCCTGGCCACGCCGAGCGCGGGGGTCTCGGCGTCGCTGGGGTATGCGGACGGTGCCGCGCCGCCCGCGGAGATGTTCGCGGCGGTCGCGCGGATCGCCCGGGCGGTGGACGTGCCCGTATCGGCGGACATCGAGGACGGCTACGGCCTGCCGGCCCGCGAGCTCGTCGCCCGGCTGCTGGAGACCGGCGCGGTCGGCTGCAACCTGGAGGACAGCGACCGGGCCGGCCACGGCCTGAAGGACCCGCGCGAACAGGCCGACCGGCTGGCGGAGATACGGGCGGAGGCGGGCGACGCGCTCGTCGTCAACGCCCGCGTCGACACCTTCCTGTGGGGTGACCGGGACCTCACCTCCGCGCTGGCCCGCGCCCGGCTCTACGCGGAGGCCGGCGCGGACTGCCTCTTCCCGATCGTGGCCCCGCCGGAGTTCCTGGCACCGATCGCGGCGGAGACCGGCCTGCCGGTGAACGCGTTGGCGCAGCCGGGTGGGCTCACGCCCCGTGAGCTGGGTGCGCGGGGTGCGTCCCGCGTGACGTTCGGGGGCGGGCTGCACCGGAGCGCGATGGCAGTGGTGGAGAGGATCGCGGCCGGGCTGCGGGTCACGTGAGCGCCTGACGGCGCTGTCCTCAAGCGCCGGACGGGCTGAATCAGCCCGTCCGGCGCTTGAGGACACGGAGGGGCAGCCCGTCCGGCGCTTGAGGACACGCCGGCCCGCCCCGCAGGGGCTACTTCAGCCACCCCTTCCACACATCCGGGTGCCGCTGCACCCACCGCTTCGCCGCCTCTTCCGCGGACAGTTTGTCCTCCGCGATCATCTGCGCCACCTCGTTCTGGTCCGCCTTCGACCAGTGGAAGTTCTTCAGGAAGCGCGCGGCCTTGCCGCCCTTGTGGGTGAACTCCGCGTTGAGGAACTTCTTCAACGACTGCGTCGGGTACGCGCAGTTGACGGTCGAGGGGTCCGCGGCGCCCTTCTCCGCGCAGGCGTCGGTGTACTCGGGCAGCTTCACCTCCACCATCGGCACCTCGTTGAAGAGCCACTGCGGCTCGTACCAGTAGGTGAGGAAGGGCTGCTTCTTCTTCGCGAACTGCTGGATCTGCGTGATCTGCGCCGCCTCGGAGCCCGCGAAGACGACCTGGTAGTCCAGGCCCAGGTTGTTCACCAGTGCCTTGTCGTTGGTGACGTAGGACGGCGAACCGTCGAGCAGCTGGCCCTTGCCGCCGCTCTCGGCGGTGCGCATCTGGGACGCGTACTTGTTGAGGTTCTTCCAGTCGAGTACGTCCGGGTGGGCGTCGGCGAAGTACTTCGGTACGTACCAGCCGATGTGCCCGGTGACGCCGAGATCGCCGCCGGGGACGATCGTCTTCTTGTCCTGGACGTACCGCTTCTCCTGGTCCGGGTGGCTCCAGTCCTCCAGGATCGCGTCGACGCGGCCCTGGCTGAGGGCGTCCCACGCCGGGACCTCGTCCACCTGCACGGTGTCGACGCGGTAGCCGAGTTCGTGCTCCAGGAGGTACTCGGCGACGGCGGCGTTGGCGCGTGCGCCCACCCACGACTGCACGGACAGGGTGACCGTCTTGGTGCCCTGGGCGTCGGCGTAGGGCGAGGACTGCTTGGTCATGTCGGCCGCGCCGCAGCCGGTGGCGGCGAGCAGGCACAGGGCGCCGGCGGTGCCGGCGATCAGCTTACGAGCCATCACGGGCTCCCTTCGTCGGCTGGGTGACCCGGTCGAGCATCAGCCCCAGGCAGACGATCGCGGCACCCGCGACGAGCCCGGTGGCCAGGTCTCCCTGGGCGAGGCCGAAGACGACCTCGTAGCCGAGCGCGCCGCCGCCGACGAGGCCGCCGATGATGACGACGGACAGCACCAGCACGACGGCCTGGTTGACCGCCAGCAGCAGTTCCGGCCTGGCCAGCGGGAACTGCACCTGCCGCAGCTGCTGGCCGCTGGTCGCGCCCATCGAGCGGGCGGACTCCAGGGCGCCGGGGTTGACCTGGCGCAGGCCCTGGCCGGCGATGCGGATGACGGCGGGCAGCGCGTAGACGATCGCGGCCGCGGCGGCCGGGGCCCGGCCGACGCCGAAGAGGGCGACGACGGGGATCAGGTAGACGAACTGCGGCATCGTCTGGAAGACGTCGAGGACGGGGCGCATGATCCGTTCCACGCGTGCGCTGCGCGCCACGGGCACGGCGACGGCGAAGCCGAGGACGAGCGTGACGGCGACGGCCGCGATGACCTGCGAGAGGGTGTCCATGGAGACGTCCCAGCGGCCGAGCACGCCGATCGCGGCCAGGGAGAGGACGGCGGTCAGCGCGGTGCGCCAGGTGCCGATCAGCCAGGCGAGGGCGGCGACCAGCAGCAGGGCGCCCCACCAGGGCAGGCCCTGGAGGCCGTCGCGCAGCGGGTCGAGGACCCAGCCGGTGTAGCGGGCGGCCCAGTCGGCGGTGCCGCCGATGCCCGGGACGCCGGAGTAGAGGTGGTCGACCATCCAGTCCTTGGCGTCGTTGACCGGCGCGGCGATGGCCACGGTCCAGCCGTCGGGCCAGATCTTGGAGTCCAGCAGGCGGGCCGCGACGGCGGCGGCCGCGGTGACCGCGGCGACGAGCGCCCAGCGCGCCCACGGGCGGCCGGCGGGCTCGGTGCCCACGCGTTCGCCGGCGGCGGCGGTGGTCCGGTCCAGGACGACCGCCAGCAGCACGATGGGGATGCCGGCGGCGAGGGCGCTGCCGACGTCGACGGTCGACAGCGCCTGGTAGACGCGGTCGCCCAGGCCGTCGGCGCCGATGACGGACGCGATCACGGCCATCGACAGGGCCATCATGATGGTCTGGTTGACGCCGAGCAGCAGCTCGCGGCGGGCGAGCGGCAGCCGTACGGTCAGCAGCCGCTGCCGGCCGGTGGCGCCGAGGGAGGCCGCGGCCTCCAGGACGCCCTTGTCGGTGGCGCGCAGGCCCAGCGCGGTCAGCCGTGCCATGGGCGGGGCGGCGTAGACGACGGTGGCCAGGACGGCCGGTGCCACGCCGATGCCGAAGATCAGCACGACGGGCAGCAGGTAGGCGAAGGCGGGCAGCGCCTGCATGGTGTCCAGGACGGGCCGCATGACGCGGAACATCCGCTCCGACAGCCCGCCCGCGAGGCCCAGCAGCGCGCCGACCACGACGGACGCGGCGACGGCGACGACCATCAGCGCGAGCGTGCGCATCGTGGGCACCCACATGCCGAGCAGCCCGCACACGGCGAACGACACCAGTGTGGTGGCGGCGACCCTGATACCGGCCACCCGCCAGGCGAGCAGCGCCGCGCCGGCCGTCACGCCGGCCCAGCCGAGGGTGAGCAGCACGGTGTAGACGGCGTGGACGGCGGCGATGATGGCGCCGCTGATGTGCCCGAAGAAGTAGAGGAAGAGCCAGTGGCCGTCGCGGTTGTCGATGATCCAGTCGTTGGCCCGGCCGAGCGTGCCGGTCAGATCGACGGTCAGCGCCTGCGGCCAGGTGCCGCTGCCCCAGGTGAGGGCGGCGAGCGGGACCAGGACGGCCGCCGCGGCGGCGAGCACGAGGAGCTTGCGGGCGGCGGGGTGGGCGCCGAGGGCTCGTAGCGCCCCGAGGCCCTTCTCCCGTACGGCGTCGGTCGCCTCGGCGCCGGAGGCGCGGCGGGCGGTGGAGGTCGCGGTACTCATGCGCGGTGCCCCCTCGGATGGTGTTCGGTCACGTTCACGCCGCGGCCTTCTTCCCGCGGTCCAGGCCGGCCACGACGCCCAGGAGGCCCTGGCTGTCGACGACGCCGAGGCAGCGGCCGCCCTCGACGACGCGCGCCGGGCCGCCGGTGCGGGCCACGGTCTCGATCGCGTCGGCGACGGTCGTCGCCGGGTCGATGGCGGGGCCGGAGTCGTTCTCGTCGGCGGCGGCGGGGCGCATGGCGCGGCGGACGGTGAGGACCTGCTCGCGCGGCACGTCGCGGATGAAGTCGCGGACGTAGTCGTCGGCCGGGGAGCCGACGATCTCCTCGGGCGTGCCGCACTGCACGACGCGGCCGCCGCGCATCAGCGCGATCCGGTCGCCGACGCGCAGGGCCTCGGCGAGGTCGTGGGTGATGAAGACCATGGTGCGGCCCTCGTCGCGGTGCAGGCGGACGACCTCGTCCTGCATCTCGCGGCGGATCAGGGGGTCGAGCGCGCTGAACGGCTCGTCGAAGAGCAGTACTTCGGGGTCCGCGGCGAGGGCGCGGGCGAGTCCCACGCGCTGCTGCTGGCCGCCCGAGAGCTGCCCGGGGCGGCGCCCCTCCAGCCCGGCGAGACCGACCTTGTCGACGATCTCGGCGGCCTTGGCGCGCCGTTCGGCCTTGCCGACGCCCTGGATCTCCAGGCCGTAGGCGACGTTGTCGAGGACGGTGCGGTGCGGGAGCAGACCGAAGTGCTGGAAGACCATGGCGGCGCGGTGCCGGCGCAGCTCGCGCAGGGCGCCCTTGTCCATGCCGCGGACGTCCTCGCCGTCGATGGCGATGGTGCCGGAGGTGGGCTCGATGAGCCGGGTCAGACAGCGCACGAGCGTGGACTTGCCGGAGCCGGAGAGGCCCATGACGACGAAGACCTCGCCCTGGCGGACGTCGAAGGACACGTCGCGCACGGCCACGGTGCAGCCGGCCCGCTCGCGCAGTTCCTCCGGGTTCAGCTCGGCGAGTTCGCCGCCGGGGACGCGGTCGGCCTTGGGGCCGAAGACCTTCCACAGGTTGCGGACGGAGAAGACGGGCGCGGTGGCCGCGGCGGTGGCGTTCACTTGGCATCACCGCCTACGGCCGGGGCCGCGCCGAGCAGTTCGGCGCACTTCTCCCCCACCATCAGCACGCCGATCATCGGGTTGACCGCCGGCATCGTCGGGAAGACGGAGGCGTCGGCGATGCGTACGCCCTCCAGACCGCGGACCCGCAGCTGCGGGTCGACGACGGCCTGCCCGTCGTCGGCCGCGCCCATCCGGCAGGTGCCGGCCGGGTGGTAGACCGTGTGGGCGACCTGCCGGGCGTACGCGCTGATCTCCTCGTCCGAGGTGACCTCCGGGCCCGGGCACACCTCGCGCTTGAGCCAGCCGGCCAGCGGCTCGGCCTTGGCTATCTCGCGGGCGATCTTGATGCCGTCGACGAGGGTGCGGCCGTCGTAGTCGTCCTCGTCCGTGAAGTAGCGGAAGTCGAGGGCGGGCTTGACGGCCGGGTCGGCGCTGGTGAGGTAGAGCCGGCCGCGGCTGCGCGGCTTGGGGATGTTGGGGGTCATCGACACGCCGTGCGCGGGCTTCTCGTAGCCGATGCGCTCGGGGTTGTCGGTGAAGGGGATCTGGTAGAAGTGGAACATCAGGTCCGGCCCGTCGGACTCGGGGTCGCGCCGTACGAACAGGCCCGCGTCGGAGTCCATGGCGGAGTTCTCGGGGATCGGCCCGTGGGTCTCCCAGACGATGACCGACTCGGGGTGGTCGAGGAGGTTCTCGCCGACGCCCGGCAGGTCGTGGACGACGGGGATGCCCAGCGCGTCCAGGTCGGCCTTGGGGCCGATGCCGGAGTGCATCAGCAGCCGGGGGGTGTCGACGGCGCCGGCGCACAGCAGGACCTCGCGGCCCGCCTCGACGAGGATCTCCTCGCCGTCCTTGGTGCGGACCCGCACGCCCGTGGCGCGGTTGCCCTCCAGCTCCAGCCGGTACGCCCAGGTCTCCAGCAGGATGCGGAGGTTGGGGCGGTCGCCGGCCTCGATGTGGGGGTGGAGGTAGGCGACGGAGGCGGAGGAGCGCTTGTTGTTCTCCGGGTGGTAGGCGAGGTCGAAGAAGCCGGCGCCCTCGTGGAAGGGCTGCTTGTTGAAGCCCTCCACGCGCGGCACGTCGATGGCCTTCTGCGCGGCCTCCACGAAGTCGCGGGCGATGGCGTTGCGGTCCTTCTCGTCGACGGCGACGATGTTGTTGCGCAGCCGGGTGAAGTACGGGTCCATCGACTCCGCGTCCCAGCCCTCGGCGCCGGCGGCCGCCCACTCGTCCCAGTCGCCGGGCAGCGGCTTGAAGGAGATCAGCGTGTTGTGCGAGGAGCACCCGCCGAGCACGCGCGCCCGGCTGTGCCGGATGTGGGAGTTGCCGCGCGGCTGCTCGGTCGTGGGGTAGTCGTAGTCGAGCTCGCCGCCGAGCAGCCCGAGCCAGCGGCGCAGGGTGAGCACCTCGGGGCGGTCGATGTCGGACGGGCCGCCTTCGATGACGACGACGCTGGTGCCGGGGTCCTCGGCGAGCCGGGAGGCGATCACCGAGCCCGCGGTGCCGCCGCCGACGACGACGTAGTCGGCGGTGATCTTCACTCGGGTCTCTTCAACAACGGGGGGCATGGGGGTACTCCTCGGAGGCAGGGAATGTTCTTCGCGTGTCGGTTCGCTGGGAGTTCGCTACGACAGTGGATACGAGCTCGCTACGAGACTGGCTCAGCCCGCGAACCAGCGCACCGGCCGCGGCGCGAGGTTCTGGTAGATGTGCTTGGCCTCGCGGTACTCCGCCAGGCCCGCCGGGCCGAGTTCGCGGCCGATTCCGGACTTGCCGAACCCGCCCCACTCCGCCTGCGGCAGGTAGGGGTGGTAGTCGTTGATCCACACGGTGCCGTGGCGCAGCCGCCCTGCGACGCGGCGGGCGCGGCCGGCGTCCTTGGTCCAGACGGCGCCGGCGAGTCCGTACTCGGTGTCGTTGGCGAGCGCGACGGCCTCGTCCTCGGTGCGGAAGGTCTCGACGGTGAGGATCGGCCCGAAGGTCTCCTCGCGGACGACCCGCATGGTGGCGTCACAGCGGTCGAGGACGGTCGGCGAGTAGAAGTAACCGTTCGCGGGGCGGACCGCGTTGGGCTCCGGCTGCTTGCCTCCGCAGCGCAGCACGGCGCCCTCGGCGAGCGCGGAGTCGACGTAGTACTCGGTCTTGTCGAGCTGCTGGGCGGAGACGAGCGGACCGCACTCGACGCCGTCCTCGGTGCCGCGGCCGAGCTTGATCTTCTCGGCGCGGCGGGCGAGTTCGGCGACGAACCGCTCGCGCACGGACTCCTCGACGATCAGGCGGGAGCCGGCCGAGCAGACCTGGCCGCTGTGGATGAACGCGGCGTTGAGCGCCTGGTCGACGGCGGTGTCGAAGTCCTCGTCGGTCGCGCAGGCGTCGGCGAAGACGACGTTGGGGTTCTTGCCGCCCAGTTCGAGGGCGACCTTCTTCACGCTCGGCGCCGCGGCCTGCATGACCTTGGTGCCGCTGGTGAGCCCGCCGGTGAAGGAGACCAGGTCGACGTCCGGGTGCTCGGCCAGCCGCGCCCCGACGGGGTCGCCCGCGCCGGTGACGAGGTTGGCCACCCCTGCCGGGAGGCCCGCCTCGGCCAGCAGCCGGATCAGGTGCACGGTGGACAGCGGGGTGACCTCGCTGGGCTTGATGACGAAGGTGTTGCCCGCGGCCAGCGCCGGGGCGATCTTCCAGCTGGCCTGGAGGAGGGGGTAGTTCCAGGGGGTGATCAGCGCGCAGACGCCGACCGGTTCATGGACGACGACGCTGTGGATGTCGGCGGAGCCGGCGTCCACGACGCGCCCGCCGCCCTCGTTCACCACCAGGTCGGCGAAGTAGCGGAAGGCGTCACTGACGCAGTCGACGTCGATCCGGCCCTCTTCGAGGGTCTTGCCGGTGTCGCGGCTCTCGGTCAGGGCGATCGCCTCGCGGTCGCGCTGGAGCAGCCCGGCGACCTCGCGCAGCAGAGCGGCCCGCTCGGCGACGGGCGTGTGCGGCCAGGTGCCGGTGTCGAAGGCGCGGCGGGCTGCGGCCACGGCGGCGTCGGTGTCGTCGGCTCCGCCCTCGGACACCACGGCCAGGGTCTTGGCGTCCGCGGGGTCGAGGACCTCGCGCTGGGTGCCGGCCGCGGCGGCCCGCCACACCCCGTCCACGTGGATGGTCTCGACTGACGACATGCGTTTTCTGCCTTCCGATATCCGATACGTCCCGTCACCGGTCGAGCGGAGCTCGGGCCGGCAACGGGGCGCGCCTCTCCAGAAGGCCGAAACTTATGCCACTTTCTTCACGAAGAGTGACGCACGTCACTCTCAGTCAACATCATCCTCTCAGCTCGCGCAGGAGCCCGTGGGGCAGAACGAGCCCAGCAGATTCCGGTAGATCCGCAGGTGAGCGGGCCAGTCATCGCCCGGTCCGCCGACCAGCAGGGCGTACTGCTTGCTGTTGCTCGCCGTGTAGGCGCGCACCCCGATGTGCCGAGTGCTGCCGTCGTCACGGGTGTAGGTGTACTCCAGCTCCGCCGCGCCGCCGCTGAGCTGCCACAGGCCGATCTTGCGGTAGCCCTTGTTCCTGGAGACCGTCTTCTCGGTCGCCACCAGCGACTCGTAGGGCGTCGTCTCCGGGCCGCTCAGTGTGAACACCTGGATCAGGCTCTTGTCGTCCGACCGCTTGTAGAAGACGCTGGCGCCCTCCGTACTGCGCAGCCACCCCCGGGGCACGTCCAGCGTGAATCCGGCCGGGTCCGCCGTGCGCACATAGCCCGTCGGTGCGCCGCTGCCGGACAGGGTGCCGGGAACGGGCGTCGACGGTACGTACGACGGGGCGCCGTAGCTGGGATAGCTGTAGCTGGGGTAGCTGTAGGAGGGATAGCTGTACGTCGGCGCGCTCGTCGGTCCGCCGAAGGTGGAGCCGGGCGTCGGCAGCGCGCTGGCACTGGGCAGCCCGCCGCCGGCGGGGCCGCTGTCGTCGTCGCGCACCAGCGACCAGATGCCGACGCCGATGCCGCCCGCGAGCACCACCCCGGCGAGCACGCCGGCCAGGATGGTCGCGTGCGACGGCCCGTCCGGCGGGTCGTCCGGGTGCGGCGGCCCGAGCAGGACCTCGGGCTCGTCCGGGTCGTACGGGCGGTCCGGGTCGTGCGGGCGGTGTCGCGGTCTGGGCGGCAGGTCGTCGTCCACCCACTGCTGGAGGTCTGCGTCCCAGCGGCTCATGTGCCCCGCCCCCTCAGGCCAGCAGCTGGCTGATGGCCTGGACGACGGCGAGCGCCGAGGCCAGCCCGCCGGCCGCCGTGGCACCGCCGCCGAGCAGGGCGCGGAGCCGGACCAGGCGGCCGCGCTCGGCGCGGCCGGCCGGCGCGGCCTCCTCCTCCAGCCCGGCCAGCTGACCCTCGACCTCGTCGAGGCCGTCACCGTCGGTCCGGGCCAGCAGCGGCAGGTGACCGCGCAGCTCGCGCACGGCCGCCAGCAGCTCGGGCGGTACCGCCAGCAGCTCCCGCGAGGAGTCCACCGCCTCCGCCTCGGGCCCCGCGGCGAGCGCGCCGCCCACGACCTCGCCCGCGGCGATGGCCCCCTCGCCCGGCGGCCGCGACGGTACGGGCACTAAGGCCGCGTCCCGCTCGGCGGGCCGGGCCACGCGCTCCGACCGGTCCTCCGCCCGCGCCTTGCGGCCGCTGGCGACCGCGCCGCCGGACATGCGTCCGATGACGATCCCGCCACCGCCGCCGCCCTGTGGTTCCTGTGGTGCGTTGGTGTCCGTCATGATCCCCCGCTTTTCGTCATGTTCTTGGCCTGGGCCCCGGATCCGGCGGCCACCGCGCCGCCGCTCATCGCGCCGATGTAGACGCCGCCCTCACTGATCTGCACGATCTGCTGCTCGAACTGATCGGTCTCGTACCCCTGGGAGCGCAGGGCATCCCGCACGCCGCTCGCGATGCGGTCCTGGACCGTCTTCACATAGCGGCTGATGTCCATCTCCTGGAACAGGGAGACCGTGCGCGTGCCGGCGATCTCCCGCACCGAACCGGCGGGGCCGTCCGGCGCCGCGCGCCGGGGGTCGGCGAGCCAGGTGCGGAAGCCCGAGACGGCCGAGCGGATCGTGGAGACGGCGGCCGCGAAGCCCGCGGCGGGGCCGGTCAGGAACGCCCGCAGGCCGTCGCGCAGGATGTCGTCCTCACCGCGCGCGGCGATCACGTCGACGGCGCGGAACTCCGGCTTGATCGGCGTCAGGACGTGCGGGACGACCTCCAGGACCAGCATGCCGCCCTGGGTGTGCACCCTGACCAGCACGGAGACGACGACCTGCTCGTCCCAGGCGCCGATGCGCACGCGCAGGAAGTACCGGCGCGCCTCGCCGCCCTCGTCGACCGACTCGGTCACGTGCCGGCGGACGGTCTCGGTCTCGTAGTCCAGCCGCGGCCGGGGCGGGCCGACGGGCAGATAGACGAACTCCTCGATCTCCAGGTCCTTCAGCCGGTCCCGGCTGGTCGCGGCGGCCGCCTCGCGCAGCGCCTCCAGCCGGGGCCGCACCAGCTCGATGACCGTGCGCCCGGTGAAGGGCCCGGTGCCGTTGACCGTCCCCTCGCGCTTCTTGAGCTCCAGGGCGAACGACCAGGGCTCGTACGGGCTCCCCATCCCGATGAAGGGCCGGAAGGGGTCGTAGATCGTCAGCCCCGCGTACTGCTCCCGGTCGATGGCCCGGGCGATCCTCAGGTGGTACGGGCTGGTGGGCAGGGCCCGGGGCGCCCAGGCGAACGCCTTCTTGCCGAGCTCGGCGCGCATCACGGCCGCCACCCGCGAGCGGTGCATCCACACCGGGAGCACCAGCACGAGCGGGAAGATGAGGGCGAGCCAGTTGTCGGCGCCCTCGAAGAGCGCGTAGAAGGCGAAGATCCAGTACCCGAGGGCGACCACCGGCGGGATCACCGGGACCAGGGCCCGCAGGGGCGCGCGGTGGCCCTTGAGCGCCTCGCGCAGGGTGCGTCTGTCGACGACGTAGGCGGCCGAGCCCCGCCCGGCGGTGGCGTGCGCGGACCACTGCACGAAGCAGACCAGGGCGTACAGCCCCGACCAGATGGGCGGCACGCCCTCCGGCTCGGTGGCCAGGTCGACCCCGATGAAGATGGCCCAAAGGGCCAGCAGTAACAGCGCCGTCAGCGCGTCCTGTCTACGGGCCCGCAGCGCGTGGGCGAGCACCGGCACGACGTCGACGCCGAGCGACGGCGCGATGGGTCTTTCCTCGTGTTCCACCAGCTCCTCGATGACCCGGCGGCGGAACTCGATGTCGAGATAGGTGCCCGCGCACAGCAGCCGGGTGGCCTCGGTGCGGGAGTCCTGTCGGACGGGTGAGGTCATGCGTCCCCCGATCGTCGAACTCACCTGCGATGACACATGAGTTGACGGATTTTCGGAGTACTCAGAATAGGCCAGAAGTCCCGGGCGCAACCCCTGTGGGGGCGCAAACGACGGGCCGGATCTCGCCACGTACGGATGCTTGCAAGAACGGGCGCCCGAATGCCACCAAGTTCATCCCCGCCAAAACACGGTCACACCACCACAGGTGCCTCACGGCCCGGACACCGGCCCGGACCGTGAGGCAGGTGCTACAGAGTCCAGTAGTCACTGGTGTAGCTATTGATGGCACGCGACCTGGCGAAGGTCCAGAAGTTCGGTCCCGTACCCCAACTCGGCATCACGTCACCGAAGCGGCCGTCAGGCTTGGTGAGCCAGGTGTACATCCGCAGACTGCCGTCGGTGTGCCCGTACAGCACGCCAAAATCGTCCCGTCCGTCACCGTCGTAATCACCGATCACGGCGTGCATGCGCTTCGTGCTGAACTGGCCCGGGCCGACCTCCCACGACTTCACCGGGTTGGCGAAGGTAACCGCGGCCGTGCCTTTGCTGAGCAAGGTGTGGAGGCCTCCCCGCCCATCGGCGAAGTCGTACCAGTAGGCGATGTCGTCGCGTCCGTCACCGTCGAAGTCCCCGGCCTGGATCCGGTACCGATCCCAGGAACCCCACTCTCCATTGGTCGCCGTCCAGGAGACGACGGGATCATTGAAGCCCCCGGCAGGGTTGGTGGCGAAGGTGTGCATCTTGATCGTGCCGTCGGCCAGCTTCTGCAGCGCGCCCAGATCATCCCGCCCGTCGCCGTTGAAGTCGCCGGTGACGAACTTGAGCTTCGTTACGTCCCACCAGCCGTCGGGAGCAACGTAGGAGGCGGAGGGGTCATTGAATCCGCCCCGGACGTTGGCCGTGAACGTCCAGAGCCTGTCCGTGCCGTCACTGGCGTTGTACCAGACGGCGACATCGTCACGACCGTCACCATTGAAGTCGCCGGCCTGGATGTTCGTCCTGCCGAAGTACCAGCCGGAGGCGCTGCCCCAGGAACTGAACGGGGCGGCGAAACTGCCGTCAGCGGCCCGGGCGGTACCGTCGACGAGAAGTACACATACGACCAGGCAGGCAACACCACCACCCGTAAGGCCGGGGCGGCCCCGGAGCAGAAGCTGGACTGGGACACCGAGGGACATCTGGCCTCGGTCACACAAGGCGGCGGCTCGACGAAGTACGTCTACGACGCCGACGGGGCCCGGCTACTACGCAAGGACTCCAGCGGAGCCACCCTCTATCTGCCCAACGGCACCGAACTCCGCCTCACCGAGTCGGGAAAGGTGATCGGTACGCGCTACTACGGCAGCGGCAGCAAAACCATCGCCATGCGGTCCGCCGGCCGGCTCACGTTCCTGCTGTCCGACCACCACGGCACCGCATCCGTCCAGGTCGACGACACCACAGGCCAGGACGTCACCCGGCGCAGGACCACGCTCTTCGGCGCCCCTCGTGGCACTCAGCCCGAGGGCTGGGCCGGCGACAAGGGTTTCGTCGGCGGCACCCGCGACAGCGGAACCGGCCTGACCCATCTGGGGGCGCGTGAATACGATCCTGTAGTCGGCCGCTTTATCAGCGTCGACCCGGTCATGGACCTCAATGACCCTCAGCAGGCCAACGGTTATACCTACGCGAGCAACAACCCGGCCACGTCGTCGGACCCCACCGGGTTGATCCCGGGTGGGTGCGGCACGGAGGGCCCCTGCTACGGGTACTCACCCTCGCACGGCTGCCCGGGCGGCTGTGGATCCACCGCAAACGTCGAATGGGGCGAGTCCAGAGTCTCCAACCCGCACTGGTCGCCGAGGAGCAGGGGCAGTGACAGTTCCTATCACGGGGCCTACCGCGCGGGATTCGGGAGCAAGCCGACCGGATCGCAACGTGCGGTGTTCAACGTGGGGCGCGGGCCGGACCGCGGGATCATCATGATGAGGTTCTTCATCCATACGCGGATGGCCATGCTCGGGCAGCTCCTCGGGGACAACCGAGGCTTCTCGGTTGATCCAGAAGAGGACTCACGGATGGTGCTCTTCTGGGACACTGCGACCGGACAGGTCTCCTACACCATCGCACCGTCCCATACCCCTCCAGGGGACGATGCTTACATGATGGCAAGGTTCGGGCGTCATGCGGACCCATCAAGAATGATTCCGGCCAACAAGATCCTGATCAACTCCCGGTCCAGCGACACAATGGGCGGCAATAACGTACTGAACCCCCGTGAATCATCACCAGACGGGATCCGGATGGATGTCCATGCGGTACAAAGCCTGTTCCCACTCTTCTCGGTCGACAACACAGTGTCCATCAAGACCAACAAGTCCTCGGTCAGCGTCAGTCGAAGTGGCGATCCCTACCCCGACATGGAGGTCGTGCAATATCCCCGCAACGGGGAACCCAGAGTGGTCGCCACCGACAACATGGCCAACGAAAACGGGCTCGATTCCATGCCCTTGCGCGTACCGGGAATCAACTCGTCGAAAATTGACCGCTCATGGACCGACGGACGCTGCGTCAGAGGGTGCCGCTGATGACCGCAGTGGTGGCCTACCGTAAGCCCGGTGAGTGCGTACGCCGAATCGCTCGGTGCGTCCTCTTGTACCTCGCCGCGTTCGCCGTCGGCTGGTTCCTCATAGCAGTCACCGGGCCCCGACCGTTGAAGCCCTTGTCAACGTCTTTCGAGCATGAGCCGTTCGGGGAGTCCCTGCGCTACTACCTGGGTGTCGCGGCGGGCATGCTGGTGATGATCGGACTGCCGTCCCTCGTCATCGCCCTGCTGGCCGGGCTCATCCGCAGGAAGATGCCGTCGCAGGACTTCAGGGCTTTGTCGGCGGGCCTGCTGCTGCTCCCCGTCTGGCCGCTCCTGTTCGCGGGCACCACGGTCATCCTGCTCATTCAGGTCGCCGTACAGGTGGTGTTTGCCGTGGCCCTCATGCCCGTGCCCCTGTTGCCGCCACCCGTCAGCGGTGGCGGCAAGCAGTCACCGCCGCTCTGATCCGGATCCGCTCCCACACACAGACGCGCCCCCGGCAGCCGAGGCTGTCGGGGGCACGTCCGTGGGGCGATCCGTGGATCAGATGAGGCCGAGACCGCGCACCGCGTCGCGCTCCTCGACGAGCTCCTGCACCGAGGCGTCGATGCGGGTGCGGGAGAACTCGTTGATGTCCAGGCCCTGGACGATCTCGTACTTGCCGTCCTTGCAGGTGACCGGGAAGGAGGAGATGAGGCCCTGCGGCACGCCGTAGGAACCGTCCGAGGGGATGCCCATGGAGGTCCAGTCGCCGGCGGCCGTGCCGTTGACCCAGGTGTGGACGTGGTCGATCGCGGCGTTGGCGGCGGAGGCGGCCGAGGACGCGCCACGGGCCTCGATGATCGCGGCGCCGCGCTTGGCGACGGTCGGGATGAAGGCGTCGGCCAGCCACTGCTCGTCGTTCACGACCTCGGCGGCGTTCTTGCCCGCGACCTCGGCGTGGAAGATGTCCGGGTACTGGGTGGCGGAGTGGTTGCCCCAGATCGTCAGCTTCTTGATCTCGCTCACCGGAGTGCCGGTCTTCTTCGCGAGCTGCGAGATGGCGCGGTTGTGGTCCAGGCGCGTCATCGCGGTGAAGCGCTCGGCCGGGACGTCCGGGGCGGCGGCCTGCGCGATGAGCGCGTTGGTGTTGGCCGGGTTGCCGACGACGAGGACCTTGATGTCGTCCGCGGCGTTGTCGTTGATGGCCTTGCCCTGCGGCTTGAAGATGCCGCCGTTGGCCTCCAGCAGGTCGCCGCGCTCCATGCCCTTGGTGCGCGGGCGGGCGCCGACGAGCAGGGCGACGTTGGCACCGTCGAAGGCGACGTTCGGGTCGTCGGTGATCTCGATGCCGCGCAGCAGCGGGAACGCGCAGTCGTCGAGCTCCATGGCGGTGCCCTCGGCGGCCTTCAGGCCCTGCGGGATCTCCAGCAGCCGCAGCTTGACCGGCACGTCGGCGCCGAGGAGGTGACCGGAGGCGATGCGGAAGAGCAGCGCGTAGCCGATCTGACCGGCCGCGCCGGTAACGGTGACATTGACGGGAGTGCGGGTCATGGCGATCTCCTGCTGCGAACTGGGGTTGGGTGTCCCTGCCCATTTGTGGGGATCTCTCTCGGTGTCAAGAGATCCGGCGTCAGGCTATCCGACCGCGCACCCCGTCGACCGCCGCCCCCGTGTGGGACGCCTCACCGTGCCGCCGCCGGGCGGGCCGCCCCGGCCCGTCCGGCGATCGCGGGGACCGGGCCGGCTCAGGCCGGCGAGGTCGCGCCCCGCGCGGGCGTGCACCCCTGCGG
>NZ_JAGGOL010000064.1 GCF_018614525.1 Streptomyces sp. ISL-11 | reverse complement strand
CCCGGCGTCGCACGGTGGCCGCCGCCCCCGGTCGCCCGGTGGCCGCCGCCGGTGGATATGGAGTGGCCCGCGGCCACCGGCTCCGCGTTCAGCAGCGCCCCGCCGCCCCACCAACTGAGCAGCGCGCCCGTGACGGGCACCAGGCCGAGGCCGACGAGCAGACCCTCGGCGGGGACGAGCGCCGACCAGGCACCACCGCAGGCGGCGCAGTTGCGCGCGTGGCGGGCGATGCGCTTGCGCCACAGCGCGGAGGGGATGCCGTCCCACGGCGCGGTCAGTTCGGCCAGCTCGCGGCAGCGCGGCGCGGCGGCGAGGGCGCGTACGACCCCGCGTGCCGTATCCAGCTGTTCCTTGGTGCGCTGCACGCGGACGGCCGTGTGCTGGGGCGAGAGTTCCAGCGCGGCGGCGACCTCGGCGCGGGTCAGCTCGCCGGCTGCCTCCAGCCACCACAGCGACAGGACGGTCTGCTCGCCCTCGTCGAGCCAGCGGGTGGCCTCGGCGACCTCCTTGCGCTGGCCCTGCAGGCCGAGCCGGACGATGGTGAGGTCGACGAAGTCCGCACGGGGGTCGGGGACTTCGACGACCTCCTGCAAGCCACTGACGGGTGCCTCGGGGCGGTCCCGCCAGTGGCTGCGTATCTGGTTGGTGGTGATCGCGACGAGCCAGGACCGGAAGCGGGTGGAGTCCCGCAGTTCGTCCAGGCCGTTGATGACGCGGAGCATGCTCTCCTGTACGACGTCGTCGACGTCCGTGCTGCCGTTCAGCGCCCGTCCGACGATGTTGTAGACGAGCGGCAGATACGTGGCGACGAGCTCGTCCTGTGCCGCCGGGTCCCCGGCGCGTGCCGCCTCGACCACGGCCACGCTCTCACTCTTCACGTCCCGCCCACCTCATTCCATTCGGTCCGACACATAGGAGACGCGAGAGCGTACGCGGGATAACGGAAACTGGGGAAGAAAAATCCGGAGAAGATGTTTCAACGCGTTCCGGCGGCCCACGGATCCCGGTCGAGGAACTCCAAGACGACTCCCGGGGTCGCCGCGTCCGCGAAACCGGCGGCATCAGCCGCCGACATGTCCCGTATGCGGTATCCGTCCTCGCCCGCCGCGACGGCGGCGGTCAGGGTGACCAGTCCGGCCCGCCGGGTGAACGGCGTCTGAGTGAACGTCCACGCCTGGACGGCCCGGCGTTCGAGGACCGTGGTCTCCCGGCCGAACGTGCCGGACCTCACGACCAGGTGCCGCCCCCGCACGCCGTGCCCGAGACCGCGGTAGGCGTCGCGCGCGAGACCGTACGCGAGCGGCGCCGCCAGCAGGACGTAGCCCGCCGCGCAGTACAGGAGTACGGGCGTGAGCAGCCACCCCAGCGCCGCGAGCGTCACCGCCGGCGGCAGCACCGTCCAGGTGAGGGCGCGCACGATCCGCCGCCGGAGGGCGGCGCGCGGGTGCGGAGCCAGACCCTCGACGTCCACGGACTCACCCAGTACGCCCTCGCACACGCGCAGCGCCTCCGCGCGCGGCGCGGGCGGCAGGACGACGCTGCGCTTGCGGTTCTCCTCGCGGTTGCCGAGGCCGCCCGCGACGGCCCGTACGCTCGCGCCGCCGCCGGTGCGCAGCGGGAGCGGTTCGCGCAGGGTCACACCGCGCAGGCGGGCGCGTTCGATGGAGACGGAGCGGGTGGTGAACAGGCCGCGGCGGACGCGCAGGGTGGTGGTGTCGGTCCACTCCAGGCGGTAGTGCCACCAGTTCTCGGCGTAGAGGGCGACCGCGCCGGCCGTGCCGAGGACGGTGACGGCGAGCAGCCCGGCGGGGACGGTGATCCACAGGGCGCCTCGGCCGAACTCCTCGAAGGCGTCGCGCACGAAGCCGATCCGCCAGGGCTGCACGCCGATCCCGTCGAGCACCCGCCAGAGCGCGCCGGCGGCGACGAAGACGCCGCCGAAGACCCAGAAGGTCAGGGGCGCGTAGCGCAGCCGGCGCGGGTCGGCGGTGGCGAGCAGCGGGGTGCGGGCGTCGCCGGTGCCGGCGCGGGCGAGGAGTTCGGCCCGCAGGCGGAGCGCCTCGGGGCGGGAGAGGGCGTCCAGGGTCAGCTCGGCGCCGTGGCCGCCCGTACCGGCGCGCAGGACCGCGAGGCCCAGGAGGCGGTGGGCGGGATTGGCGGTGAGGTCGACGTTGCGTACGCGGTGCAGCGGGATGGTGCGGAGGCCGCGGGTGAACAGGCCGGTGCGCAGCTCGAAGGAGTCGGCGGTGACGCGGAAGCGGGTGCGCCGCCAGGTGACCATCCCGGCCGTGGTGAGGGCGGCGAAGACCACGCCGATGACGGCGAGGGTGATCCACGCGCGCGTGCCGGGCCGGCCGCCGGTCGCGAGCGCGGTGAGGGCGAGCGAGCCGAGCGGCGCGCCCATCCAGGTGCAGTGGACGAGGAGGGTGCGGGCGTCGAGGGTGCGCCAGGGTGTGGTCACGAGGCGTCTCCGGGCAGGACGCGGGCGGCGTCGGCGATGCGCTCGGCCAGGAGCCGGGCGTCGGCGTCGGCGAGGCCGGATATCTTCACGTCGCCGGCCGTGGACGCGGTGGTGACGGTGACCGTGGCCAGGCCGAACGCCTGCTGGAGGGGGCCGCGGGTGGTGTCGACGGTCTGGACGCGCGAGAGCGGGGCGATGCGGCGCTTCTGCCAGTACCAGCCGCCGGCGGCGTAGACCGCGCCCTCCCCCAGCTCCCAGGCGTGTACGCGCTGCCGCAGGCGGGGCATGGCCAGCAGGTAGCCGAGGGCGGGCAGGACGAGGGTGACGAGCAGCAGGGGTGCGAGCCAGGGCAGGGCGCCCGGGAAGAGGAGCGCGGACAGCACGAGCAGCGTGCCGGCGGTGAGCAAGGCCGGCCCGCTGACGGTGACCAGGGCCTGGACGGTCCACCAGCGGCGGGCGCGCGGGTCGACGGCGTTGCGCGGCGGCCGGAGCGCGACCTGCGGGTGGTGCCGGTGTGCGGTCATCGATGCCCCCGATTTCTTTTCAAGTCAGCTGTACTGGCAAGCGCTAAGCTATAGCAATACAACCGACTTACGAAAGTGGAGGCGGCGTGCCCAAGCGCGTGGACCATGAGGAGCGCCGCCGGCGGATCGCGGAGGCGCTGTGGCGGATCGCCTGCGCCCGGGGGCTCGACGGCGCGAGCCTGCGCGACGTGGCGGCCGAGGCGGGGATCTCGCTCGGGCAGCTCCAGCACTACTTCTCCAGCAAGGACGAGATGCTCGTCTTCGCGCTCGGCCACATCAGCGACCTCGCCGCGCGCCGCGTCGGCGAGCGCCTGAGCACGCTGCCGGGGACACCCGCGCCGCGCGACGTCCTGCGGGAGTCGGTCCGGGAGATGCTCCCCCTGGACGAGAAGAGCCGCACCGGCCACCTCGTCCAGATCGCCTACTTCGTCCGGGCCGTCCACGACGAGCGGCTGCGCGGCCACGCCAAGGAGGGCGTTCCCGCGCTCCGGGAGTTCTTCGCCGGGCAGGTGCGGTCGGGCATCGACCGCGGCGAGATCGCCCCGGACCGCAACCCGGACACCGAGGCCGCGCTCCTCATCGCCCTGATCGACGGACTCGGCAGCTACGCCCTGCTGGAGGTCTGGCCGGCCGAGGAGGCGCTGCGCATGCTCGACGCCCACCTGGAGCGGCTGTTCACGCCCTGAGCGGGACCCGCCACGAGCCCGTCACGGCCTGCGCGCCGCCCGGTTGCGGCCGCCTGGGCCGGGCGAGAGCGCCGTCGCCAGTTCCTCCAGCGCGTCCATCAGCAGTTCGCTCCCCCGGATCGCGAGCCCGGTGTCGCCCTCCTGCTCGCGCCAGGCGTCGAGTGCGGCGCGCGGACCGCTCCAGTCGAGCTCGCGTCGGTGCCGAACGGCCTCGGCGGCGTCCGGCAGCGCCGCCTCCAGCGCGTCGGCGAACGCCCCGGCACCCTTGCACGGTTCGGCCTCCCGGTCCGGCAGGTGGGCCTCCAGCAGCATCGTCGCCCGGCCCATGGTCGCGAGCGCCGCCTCCGCCGCGCGTTCCGCGGTGCGGGAGATGCCGCGGTGCCGTACGGGCTCGGTCAGCGCGCGGGCCGCGGCCTCGTCCCAGGCGGCGCGCGCCGCCCGCGAGTCCAGGAGGGCCTCGCGCACGCGCCGCGGCTTGCGCTCGGCGGGCTCGGCGAACGCGCGGAGCACGGCGAGGGCGTAGCGGCCGTTGGAGGTGAGCCAGTCGGCGAGCCGGTCGCGCAGCCTGGGCGTCTCCCAGGTGGGGAAGAGCGCGTAGGCGGCCATCGCGAGCAGCCCGCCCAGCAGGGTGAGCGCCACGCGCGCCTGCACGGTCTGCGACCAGCCCTCGCCCGCGATGCCCAGCAGGAAGACGACGTAGGCGGCGATGCAGGCCGAGGCGACGCTGTAGCCCGTGCCCATCAGCAGGTACATCAGCCCGATGCACAGCACCGCCAGCCCCGCGCACACCCAGGTGCCGGGGTGCGCCGCCGCCATCAGCGCGCCGGCGATCAGCACGCCGACCAGCGTCCCGGCGAAGCGGCCCACGCCGCGCGAGTACGTCTGGCCGAAGTCGGGCCGCATCACCATCACGGAGGTCAGCGGCGCCCAGTAGCCGTGGCCGAGCGGCAGCGCGCTGCCCAGGGCGTAGCCGATCAGCGCCACGACGGCCACCCGCACCGCGTGCCGTCCGATCGCCGAGGACCAGCGCGCCTCGCGGCGCACCGCGCGCAGGCCCACGGGGACCAGGCGGGGCACCGAGGGGCGCAGCAGGTGCCGGCGTTCGCGGCCTTCCTGCGGGCCCGTCGTGCGGACCGGTTCGTCGGTGGCGTCGACCGCGTCGCCCAGCAGGGCGATGAGCCGCAGCGCGGAGCGGCGCGCGGCACCGGAGAGGACGGGCCCGGACTCGGGCACCTCCAGGGCGGCCACCGCCTCCGGGGCGAGCCGCACCGGCCGGCCCCAGCGGATGGCCCGCGCCACGGAGTCCAGTACGGACGCGGCGGCGGCCAGCAGGTCGCGCGCCCGGTCGCGCTCGGGGCCCTCGGCCGGGGCGCCCAGGACGGGGTCGGCGAGGGAGGCGAGCACCGGGCGGATCCGCTCGGCGATGCCGCGCGGGCCGCCGAGCTGGCGCGGGCGGCTGCGGGCCTGGCGCGGGGTCAGCTCGGCGGCCTCGCGGGCGTCCATCAGCGGCTGCGGGTCGAAGCGGGCCATCGGGTCGTGACGGAGCCGGCGCGCGTAGTCGGCCTCGGCGGCCAGGGCGTCGGCGAGCGCGTCGCGCTGGGCGCCCCAGGGGCGGATGGGCAGCAGGACGATGAGCGTGGCCTGCACCAGCCCGCCGAAGGCGATCAGCCCGGCGTGGTGCAGGGCCCCTTCGACGGAGGTCGGCAGGGTGACCGTGACGAGCATGACGGCGACGGTCTGGGTGGCGATGACGCCCGAGACGGGGCCGACCGCCCAGGCCATGCCCGCCAGCATCGTCCAGACGCCCAGCAGTACGGCGAAGACCACGTGGTCGGCAGCGGCGACGTAGCCGAGGAACGTGCTGACGGCCAGGCCCACCGCCACCGCCAGCGCCAGCACCGGCCGGGGGCGCCAGGTCCGCTGGAAGGTCACCAGCCCCGACGCGAACGCGCCGAACGCGGACGAGACCGCCAGCTTGGGCGTGCCCAGCCACAGCATCAGTCCGATGACGATCGCGACCCCGCAGGTGCCGCGCAGTGCGACGAGCGGTGTCAGCGTGGTCCGTTCGACCGTCAGCCCGGTCCTCACGGACTTTCGCAACGCGCTGGACCAGGTCATACCCAGAGCTTACGATCTCCGCCCCAGCGAACCGGAATACGCACCTCCGGCGGTCTGGGGAGGTCCCCGCCGGCGGGGACCTCCCCGGGCCGGTCAGTTCCTGTCGCCCCGCCGGGCGCGGTTGCCGGGGCGCCGGGCGACCCAGTCACGCACGGTGTCCGCGAACCAGTAGGGCTTGCCGCCCTCGGTGAGGTCGGGCGCCGGCAGCAGCCCGTGCTTGCGGTAGGTCCGGACGGTGTCGGTCTGTACACCGAGGTGTGCCGCGATCTCCTTGTACGACCAGAGTCGACGATCGGTCATCTCTCGCGCCTCTCCGCCGCGCCGGGGCGACGGAGGGGGGTCCGTCGGGGGAGCCTGGCGCGGCCGTCTCGATCACTCAGCCTGTGCCCGGAGAACGACGGAGAGTGACAGGGCAGGCGGGGCTGTCGGCCTTCTGTTGCGTGAGGGATACGCATGCGTGACGCCCGTGACAAAGAGGTGACGGAGAGCTCAGCCGGCCTCCGCCAGGCGCACCGGGCGGCCCTCCCGGCGCGAGACCTCGCACGCCTCCGCGACATACAGCGCGCGCAGCCCCTCGGCGCCCGGGCAGAGGTTCTCGCCCTCCCCGCGCGCGGCGCGCACGAAGGCCGCGAGCTCCGCGCGGTAGGCGCCGTCGAACCGTTCCAGGAAGCCCCTCCACGGCCGCGTCGGCGCCGCCGGGCCACCGGGCTCGGCGGAGGTCACGGGCGTACGGCCGGCCAGCCCGACGGCCCACTGGTCGCGCTCGCCGGAGAGCTCGGTGCGGACGTCGTAACCGGCGCCGTTGCAGCGGGTGGCGGTGGCCGTGACGAGCGTGCCGTCGTCCAGGGTGAGGAGGGCGGTGGCGGTGTCCACGTCACCCGCCTCCCGGAAGAACGCCGCGCCCGCGTCGGAACCCCGCGCGTACACCTCGGTCACCTCACGCCCTGTCAGCCACCGGACGATGTCGAAGTCGTGGACCATGCAGTCGCGGATCAGCCCTCCCGACCCCGGCAGGAACTCCGGCGGCGGCGGCTCGGCGTCGGAGGTGACGCACCGGATGGTGTGCACCCGCCCCAGCGCGCCGGAGCGCAGCGCCTCGCGGGCCGCCCGGTAGCCGGCGTCGAAGCGCCGCTGGAAGCCGACCTGGAGCATCGTGCCCGCCGCCTCGACCTCGCGCAGCGCGGTGACGGTGCCCGGGATGTCGAGCGCGACGGGCTTCTCGCAGAAGGCGGGCAGCCCGGCGCGCGCGGCGCGGACGATCAGCCGGGCGTGGACGGCGGTCGCGGTGGCGATGACCACGGCGTCGACGCCCGCCCTGGTGAAGACGTCGCCCACCGAGGCGACGGCACGGGCGCCGACGGCGGCCGCCAGCGCCGAGGCGCGGGCGGGGTCGGCGTCGGCGACCACCAGTTCGCCGACGCCTTCCGTACGGGCCAGGGCCGCGGCGTGGAAGGAGCCGATGCGCCCGGCTCCGAGCAGGCCGATCCTCATCCGGCCCTCAGCCGCCGTACAGCGCGGGCCGCTCGGCCGGCTCCACCGTGACGCGTCCGCCCGTGGCCTGGGCGCGTACCGCCGCCTCGCACACGACCGCCGCGGCGTAGCCGTCCCAGACGCCCGGCCCCTCGGTCGCGCCGCGCCGGGTGGCGTCCACCCAGCCCTGCACCTGGCGGTCGTAGGCGTCCGCGAAGCGCGCCAGGAAGTCCTGCGGGATCTCGCCGCCCCACCGCCCGGCGGCGTTGACGTACAGCCCGTGCGCGTCGCCGAGCCGTGCCGTGCCCCGTTCGGCGACGGCCTCGCACCGCACCTGGTAGCCGAAGCCGCAGTTGACGAAGATCTCGACGTCGGCGACGGCGCCGCCGGCGGTCTCCAGCAGGACGAGCTGAGGGTCGCTCAGGCCCTCGGGCGCCGACCCGGACGGGGTGGGCTTGAGGACGGTGACCGCGGTGATCTCCTGGTCCAGGAGCCAGCGGGTGGCGTCGATCTCGTGCACCACCGAGTCGTTGATCATCATCTGCTCGGTGAAGCCGGGCGGGGTACCGGCGTTGCGGTGCCGGCAGTGCAGCATCAGCGGCCGCCCGATGCTGCCGCCGTCCAGCAGCGCTTTCAGCCGCAGGTACTCCGTGTCGTAGCGGCGCATGAACCCCACCTGGACGCGCCGCCGGCCGAGCCGCAGTTCGGCCTCCATGACGCGCCGCGCCGCCGCGGCGTCCGGTGTGAGCGGCTTCTCGCACAGCACCGGCAGGTCGCGCGCCAGCGCCTCCAGCAGCGCGGACTCGTGGGCCGGTCCGGGCGAGGCGATGAGGACGGCGTCCACGGCGGGGTCGGCCATGGCGGCCGCCGCGTCGGTGTGGGCCGCGCAGCCCTCGACGCTCTTGGCGGTCCGCTCGGCGCGGTCGATGTCGATGTCGACGACGGCCGCCACCCGTGCCCCGCTGATGACCTCGTCGATCCGCCGGACGTGGTCGGAGCCCATCCTTCCGGTGCCGATGACGGCGACACCCAGCGTGCTGTGCTGCGTCATGGTGCGTGTCTCCCGTGGGTACGAGCGCGAGCGAGGTGGGTACGCGCGCGCGGGCGTGCGTGGAGCGTCGTTCAGAGGCCGCAGCCGCGCAGGAACCTCCGGGTGCGCCGGGCGATGGGCAGCGGGCGGTCCGGCGGGCAGGGGTACATGTCCTGCTCCACGATGGCGAACAGGTCGGCGTCCAGCTTGGCGGCGGCCGCGAGCACCGGCTCCAGCGCCGGTACGCCGCGCGGCGGTTCGCACATCACGCCCTGGCGCACGGCGGGGCCGAACGGCGTGCCCCGGGCGAGGACGTCGGCGAGGACCTCCGGGTCGACCTGCTTGAGGTGGAGGTAGCCGATCCGCTCGCCGTAGGTCTCGATGAGCCGGACGCTGTCGCCGCCGCAGTAGGCGTAGTGCCCGGTGTCCAGGCAGAGGTCGACCAGCGCGGGGTCGGTGGCGTCGAGGAAGCGCTCGACGTGGGCCTCGCTGTCGATGTGGGTGTCGGCGTGCGGGTGGACGGCGATGCCGAGGCCGTAGGTGTCGCGGACCTCGCGGGCCAGCCGCTCCATCCCCGTGGCGAGCGCCCGCCACTGATCGGCCGTCAGCTCGGGGTCCTCGATCCGCTCGGCGGTCCTGTCGTCGCGCCAGAAGGACGGGATGACGACGAGGTGGCGCGCGCCCGTGTCCCGGGTCAGCTCCGCGACCCGGGAGACGTGCTCCCACGTCGCGTCCCACACCGCCGGGCCGCGGTGCAGGGCGGTGAAGACCGTGCCGGCGGAGACCTTGAGCCCGCGCCGCCCGGTCTCCTCGCGCAGCCGGGCGGCGTCGGTGGGGAGATAGCCGTACGGGCCGAGCTCGATCCACTCGTAGCCCGCGTCGGCGACCTCGTCGAGGAAGCGCTGCCAGGGCACCTGGGCCGGGTCGTCGGCGAACCAGACGCCCCAGGAGTCCGGCGCGGAGCCGACGCGGATGCGGGACGCGGGAGAGGGGCGCGGAGGGCTGACGGGCATCTGGTGGCTCTCCTCGGGCGAGGGGCGGGTTGTCCGTAGCTTCCCCGCGGGGTGGAGGGGTGTCAAGACTTCGTCCGGACATACGGACGTAACGTCAAGTCCCTTCCGAGGGTACGTCTATATGTAAGGACAATTCCTTGACACGGTCGTACGGGCCCGGCTAGACCTGACCCCATGAGCGAGACGGGACCGTACGACCTGATCACGATGGGCCGGGTCGGGGTGGACCTCTACCCCCTCCGGACCGGGGTACCGCTCGCGCGGGTCGAGACCTTCGGAAGGTTCCTGGGCGGCTCGGCGGCCAATGTCGCGGTCGCGGCGGCCCGGCTCGGCCGGCGCACGGCGCTGATCAGCCGCACCGGCGCCGATCCCTTCGGCACGTACGTCCGGGAGGCCCTGCGCGACTTCGGCGTGGACGGCCGGTGGGTGACGCCCGTCGCCACGGACCCCACGCCCGTCACCTTCTGCGAGATCTTCCCGCCGGACGACTTCCCGATCTACTTCTACCGCCGGCCCAAGGCGCCCGACCTCCAGATCCGCACCGCCGAACTGGACCTGGACGCCGTCCGCACCGCCCGGATCTTCTGGATGACGGGGACCGGCCTGTGCGAGGAGCCCAGCCGGGCGGCGACGTCGGCCGCGCTCGCGGCCCGCGCCAAGCGCGGCACGACCGTCTTCGACCTCGACTGGCGGCCGCTGTTCTGGGGCGGCGAGGGCGGTGCCTCGGACGCCGGCGGCGAGGGCGGCGCCGCCGCGATGGCGGCTGCCCGGCCGTACTACGCGGCGGCCCTCGCCCATGCCACGGTCGCCGTCGGCAACGCCGACGAGTGCGAGGTCGCCACGGGTGAGCGCGACCCGCAGGCCGCCGCCTGGGCGCTGCTCGACGCCGGGGTCGAACTGGCCGTCGTCAAGCGCGGCCCCAAGGGCGTCCTGGCCGTCCATCGCGACGGCACAACGGCCGAGGTGCCGCCGGTGGACGTCGAGGTGGTCAACGGACTGGGCGCGGGCGACGCGTTCGGCGGCGCGCTCTGCCACGGCCTGCTCGCCGGGTGGGACCTGGAACGAACCCTCCGTTACGCCAACGCCGCCGGGGCCCTCGTCGCCTCCCGGATCGCCTGCTCCTCGGCGATGCCGACCCCGCGGGAGGTCGAGGAACTCCTGAAGGGGAAACCGGCCGGGGACGTCCGGCAGGAGGAGCCGCGCCCGTGACCCTCTCCGTCGCCGACCTCGCGCGGACACGGGCCCGGCACCCCGAAGCCGTCGCGGAGGCCGCCGCGCGGCGGGCCCGCCGGCCGCTCCTGGGGGCCGGGCGGCTGATGATCATCGCCGCCGACCACCCCGCGCGCGGCGCCCTCTCGGCCGGCGACCGCCCCCTCGCCATGGCCGACCGCGCCGGCCTGCTGGAGCGGTTGTGCCTGGCCCTCTCCCGGCCCGGCGTCGACGGGGTCCTCGGCTCCGCCGACATCCTCGACGACCTGCTGCTGCTCGGCGCCCTGGAGCACAAGGTCGTCATCGGGTCCATGAACCGCGGCGGACTGGCCGGCGCCGCCTTCGAGATGGACGACCGCTTCACCGGCCACCGCCCCCGGGACCTGGCCCGGCTGGGCTTCGACGCCGGCAAGCTCCTGCTGCGCATCGACTACGACGACCCCGGCTCGCTCACCACGCTGCACTCCGCCGCCCGCGCCGTCGACGAGATGGCCGCCCGCCGGCTGCCCGTCTTCATCGAGCCGTTCCGCTCCCGGCGGGTGGCCGGCCGTGTCCTCAACGACCTGAGCGCCGAGGGCGTCACCACCGCCATCGCCGTCGCCTCCGGCCTCGCCGGCACCTCCGCCTACACCTGGCTGAAGGTCCCGGTCACCGAGCACCCCGACGACATGGCCCGGGTGCTGGCGACCTCCACGCTCCCGGCGGTGCTGCTGGGCGGCGACGTCGCCGGCGCCGCGGGCCAGGAGGCGGCGTACGAGAAGTGGCGCGCGGCGCTGCGCCTGCCCACCGTGCAGGGGCTGGTCGTCGGCCGCTCCCTGCTCTATCCGGCCGACGGGGACGTGGCGGGCGCCGTCGACACGGCCGTAGGACTGCTGTGACGCTGGTGTCCTCCACGGCGTCAGGAGAGATGAGAGACCGCATGACTTCCCCCGCTCACCACCTCCCGGCCGGCAGCGCCGCCGACGGCGGCCCGTACAGCCTGGACATCGGCCCCGAACAGGCCGGCTGGCACTACTCCTCGCTGCGCGTGCTGACCCTCGCGCCCGGCTCCACGCACACCTTCACCGCCGGCGACAGCGAGTGGATCGTGCTGCCGCTGTCCGGCGGCTGCACGGTCACCACGGACGGCAAGCCCTTCGAACTGCACGGCCGCGCCAGTGTGTTCGAGGGCGTCAGCGACTTCGCGTACGTACCGCGCGACGCCCAGGTCACGATCGGCACGCGGACGGGCGGCCGGTTCGCGCTCACCGGCGCGCGCTGCGAGCGCCGCCTGCCCGCCCGCTACGGGCCCGCCCCGGGCGTCCCCGTGGAGCTGCGCGGCGCGGGCACCTGCTCGCGCCAGGTCAACAACTTCGCGGCGGCGGGCGTCTTCACCTGCGACCGGCTCATCGCCGTCGAGGTCATCACACCCGGCGGCAACTGGTCCTCCTACCCGCCGCACAAGCACGACGAGGAGGTCGCGGGCGAGGAGTCACGGCTGGAGGAGATCTACTACTTCGAGATCGCCGGCGCGGCCGGACTCGGCTACCAGCGGGTCTCGCCCTCTCGGCGCGGCGGCACCGACGTCCTCGCGGAGGTGCGCACCGGAGACGCCGTGCTGATCCCCGACGGCTGGCACGGCCCGTCCATCGCCGCCCCGGGCCACGACATGTACTACCTCAACGTGATGGCCGGGCCCGGCTCCGAGCGGGAGTGGCTCATCCGCGACCACCCCGATCACGCCTGGATCCGCACCACCTGGCCCCGGCAGCCCGTCGACCCCCGGCTGCCGCTGCGTCCCGAGGGAGAACAAGGACGATGACCCGCCGTCTCACCGTCGCGCAGGCCCTGGTGGAGTTCCTGGCCCACCAGTACACCGAGCGCGACGGCCGCCGCAGGCGCCTGATCGCCGCCTGCTGGGGCATCTTCGGCCACGGCAACGTGGCGGGCGTCGGCCAGGCGCTGCTGGAGTCCGAAGGCGCCCTGCCCTACCTCCAGGGCCGCAACGAACAGGCCATGGTGCACGCCGCCGTCGGCTACGCACGCCAGAGCGACCGGCTCGCCGCGCACGCCGTCACCACCTCCATCGGCCCCGGCGCGACCAACCTCGTCACCGGCGCGGCGCTCGCCACCGTCAACCGGATCCCGGTGCTGCTGCTGCCCGGCGACACCTTCGCCACCCGCCCCGCCGACCCCGTGCTCCAGCAGCTCGAACACCCCGGCGCCGGTGACATCTCCGTCAACGACTGCCTGCGCCCGGTCTCGCGGTACTTCGACCGGATCGTCCGGCCCGAGGCACTGATCCCCGCCGCCCTCCAGGCCATGCGGGTCCTCGCCGACCCCGCCGAGACCGGCGCCGTCACGCTCGCCCTGCCGCAGGACGTCCAGGCCGAGGCGTACGACTGGCCCGAGGAGTTCCTCGCCGACCGCGTCTGGCACGTGCGCCGGCCCGCGCCCGCGCCCGACGCGCTCGCCGAGGCGGCCGCGGCGCTGCGGGCCGCCCGGCGCCCGCTGATCGTCGCCGGCGGCGGCGTGGTCCACAGCGGCGCGGAGGACGCGCTACGGGCGCTGGTGGACGCCACCGGCATTCCCGTCGCCTCCACCCAGGCCGGCAAGGGCGCCCTGCACCACGCCCACCCGGCGGACGTCGGCGGCATCGGCCACACCGGCACCGCCGTCGCCGACGCGCTCGCCCGCGACGCCGACCTCGTCCTCGGCATCGGCACCCGCTACAGCGACTTCACCACCGCCTCCGCGACCCTCTTCGCCGCCCCGGACGTCCGCTTCGTCAACCTCAACATCTCCTCCGCCGACGCCCACAAGATGGCCGGCCTCGCGGTCGTCGCCGACGCCCGCGCCGGCCTGGAGGCCCTGGCCGGCGCGGTGGCGGGCCACCGGGTCCCGGACGCCTACGCCCGCGCGTACACCGCCGGGAAGGCCGAGTGGGAGGCGGCCGTCCGGCTCGCGTACTCCTGGCAGGACGAGGGGGCCCGGCCCACCCAGGCGCAGGTGCTCGGCGCGCTCGACTCCGTCGTCGGCGACGAGGACGTGATCATCAACGCGGCCGGTTCGCTCCCCGGCGACCTGCACAAGCTCTGGCGGGCCCGCTCCCGGCGCCAGTACCACCTCGAATACGGCTACTCCTGCATGGGCTACGAGATCCCCGCCGCGATCGGGGTGCGCCTCGCCGCGCCCGAGCGCCCGGTGTGGGCGCTCGTCGGCGACGGCACGTATCTGATGATGCCGACCGAGCTGGTCACGGCCGTGCAGGAGGGCATCGCCATCAAGGTGGTCCTGATCCAGAACCACGGCTACGCCTCCATCGGCGGCCTCTCCGAGGGCGTCGGCGCCGAACGCTTCGGCACCGCCTACCGTTTCCGGGCCGCCGACGGCACGTACACCGGCGGGCCGCTGCCCGTGGATCTCGCCGCCAACGCCGCCTCCCTGGGCATGGACGTGCTCAGTCCACGCACCGTCGGCGAGCTGCGGGACGCGCTGGCCGAGGCGCGCGCCTCCGACCGCCCCACATGTGTCCATGTGGAGACCGAAACAGCCGACACAGTGCCGGGCGCGCCCCCCGCACAGGCGTGGTGGGATGTGCCTGTCGCCCAGGCCGCGACCCGCCCGGCGGCCCGCAGGGCCCGGGAGGAGTACGAACGGCAGGTGTCCGCCCGCCGCCGGTACCTTTGAACGTGAGAGAGGCCGCAGAATGAGGACCGTCAACCACTGGATCGACGGCAAGGCCGTCGAGGGCACCTCCGGCACGTTCGGGCCGGTGACCGACCCGGCCACCGGCGCGCGGACCACCCGTGTCGCGTTCGCCTCGGCCGATGAGGTCGACGCCGCCGTCGCCGCGGCGAAGGCCGCGTACGCCACGTGGGGCCCGTCCTCGCTGGCGGCCCGCACGGCCGTGCTCTTCCGCTACCGCGCCCTGCTCGACGCCCACCGCGACGACATCGCCCGGCTGATCACCGCCGAGCACGGCAAGGTGCACTCCGACGCGCTGGGCGAGGTCGCGCGCGGCCTGGAGATCGTCGAGCTCGCCTGCGGGATCACCGCACAGCTCAAGGGCGAGCTGTCCACGCAGGTCTCCGGCGGCGTGGACGTCGCCGCGATCCGGCAGCCGCTCGGCGTCGTCGCGGGCATCACGCCCTTCAACTTCCCGGCGATGGTGCCGATGTGGATGTTCCCGCTCGCCATCGCCTGCGGCAACACCTTTGTCCTCAAGCCGAGCGAGAAGGACCCCTCGGCGGCGATCCTGCTGGCCGAGCTGGCGGCCGAGGCCGGCCTGCCGGACGGCGTGCTCAACGTCGTCCACGGCGACAAGGTCGCGGTCGACCGGCTGCTGGAGCACCCGGACGTCGCGGCGGTCTCCTTCGTCGGCTCTACGCCCATCGCGCGCCACATCTTCACCACCGGCACCGCCAACGGCAAGCGGGTGCAGGCCCTGGGCGGCGCCAAGAACCACATGCTGGTCCTGCCCGACGCCGACCTCGACGCGGCGGCGGACGCGGCCGTCTCGGCGGCGTACGGCTCGGCCGGCGAGCGCTGCATGGCCGTCTCGGCGGTCGTCGCGGTCGGCGACACGGGCGACGAGCTGGTCGCGAAGATCCGCGACCGCGCCGAGAAGATCAAGATCGGCCCGGGGGACGACCCGACGTCCGAGATGGGCCCGCTGATCACCGCCGCCCACCGCGACAAGGTCGCCTCCTACGTGGCGGGCGCCGCCGCCCAGGGCGCGGAGGTCGTCCTCGACGGCACGGGCTTCACCGTCGAGGGTTACGAGAACGGCCACTGGATCGGCCTGTCCCTGCTGGACAAGGTCCCCACCGACGCGGACGCCTACCGCGACGAGATCTTCGGCCCCGTGCTGTGCGTCCTGCGCGCCGACACGTACGAGGAGGGCCTCGCCCTGATCAACGGCTCGCCCTGGGGCAACGGCACCGCCATCTTCACCCGCGACGGCGGCGCGGCCCGCCGCTTCCAACTGGAGGTCGAGGCGGGCATGGTGGGCGTCAACGTCCCCATCCCGGTCCCCGTCGGCTACCACTCCTTCGGCGGCTGGAAGGACTCCCTCTTCGGCGACCACCACATCTACGGCAACGACGGCGTCCACTTCTACACCCGCGGCAAGGTCGTCACCACGCGCTGGCCCGACCCGGCGGACAGCACGGTGGACCTCGGGTTCCCGAGCCACCGCTGACAGGGGCGGGATGGTGTGACGCACAGGTGCGGGAGCGGCCTCGGCTCCCGCACCCCCGCGCCTGTACGCCCCCGGCCTGGCCGTCCACCTCCTGGGTGTGCGCGTCACCGGCCCCTCACCCGGGAATACCCCCAGGGGGTAAGGTGTTGACATGGGCGCAGGGCGCCAACAGTCCTACCGAGGAGTACACCCATGAGCACCTCCACCACCGTCTACAAGGTGACCGGCATGACCTGCGGCCACTGCGAGTCCGCGGTCACCAGCGAGCTGTCGGCCCTCGACGGTGTCAGCTCCGTCAAGGCCGTCGCCTCGACCGGCGAGGTCACCGTGACCGCCACCGCGCCGCTGGACGACGAGGCCGTCCGCGCCGCCGTGGACGAGGCGGGCTACGAGCTCACCGGCCGCGCCTGACATCCCCCAGCCCCCTCTCCGCCGGGAAACAGCAATGAACAGCACGGCTCCCACCCGGACGGCGCCGGCCCCCACCGAGGTCGAACTGACCATCGGCGGGATGACCTGCGCCTCGTGCGCCGCCCGCGTCGAGAAGAAGCTCAACCGGATGGACGGCGTCTCGGCGACCGTCAACTTCGCCACCGAGAAGGCCCGTGTCGCCTTCGGCGAAGGGGTGGCGGTCGCCGACCTCATCGCCACCGTGGAGAGAACGGGATACACCGCCGAGCCCCCACCGGCCGCCGTCGCGCCCGCACCGGAACCCGAGGACACCGAGGCGGCCGGGCTGCTGCAGCGGCTGACGGTGTCGCTGGTGCTGTCCGTGCCGGTGGTGCTGATGTCGATGGTCCCGGCGTTCCAGTTCGACAACTGGCAGTGGCTGTCGCTGACGCTGGCGGCCCCCGTCGTCGTCTGGGGAGCCTTCCCCTTCCACCGGGCGGCGTGGACCAATCTGCGGCACGGCGCCGCCACGATGGACACGCTGGTGTCGGTCGGCACCCTCGCGGCGCTCGGCTGGTCGCTGTGGGCGCTGTTCGGGGGCACGGCCGGCATGCCGCACATGCGGCACGCCTTCTCGCTCACCGTCTCGCGTACGGACGGTTCGTCGGCCATCTATCTGGAGGCCGCGGCCGGGGTGACGACGTTCATCCTCGCCGGGCGTTGGCTGGAGGCGCGGTCCAAGCGGAAGGCGGGCGCCGCGCTGCGGGCGCTGATGGAGCTGGGCGCCAAGGAGGTGACGGTGCTGCGCGGCGGCCGGGAGGAGCGCGTGGCGGTCTCCCGGCTGGTGGTCGGTGACCACTTCGTCGTACGGCCCGGCGAGAAGATCGCCACGGACGGCCGGATCGTCGGCGGCTCCTCCGCCGTGGACGCCTCGATGCTGACCGGCGAGTCCGTGCCGGTGGACGTCGCCGTCGGCGACACCGTGGCCGGCGCGACCGTGAACGTCTCCGGGCGCCTGGTGGTCGAGGCCACCCGCGTCGGCCCGGACACCCGGCTGGCCCGGATGGCGAAGCTCGTCGAGGACGCCCAGAGCGGCAAGGCGGACGTGCAGCGCCTCGCCGACCGGATCTCCGGGGTCTTCGTGCCCGTGGTGATCCTGATCGCCCTCGGCACCCTGGCGGGCTGGCTGCTGGCCACGGGCGACGCGACGGCCGCGTTCACCGCCTCCGTGGCCGTACTGATCATCGCCTGCCCGTGTGCCCTGGGCCTCGCCACGCCGACGGCCCTGATGGTCGGTACGGGCCGGGGCGCGCAGCTCGGCATCCTGATCAAGGGGCCGGAGGTGCTGGAGTCCACGCGGCGGGTGGACACCGTCGTCCTGGACAAGACCGGGACGGTGACGACCGGCCGGATGGGGCTGCGGGACGTGGTCGCCGCGCCCGGCGTGAGCGAGCGGGAGCTGCTGCGGCTCGCCGGAGCGCTGGAGCACGCCTCCGAGCACCCGGTGGCACGTGCCGTCGCGGCCGGTGCCGCCGAGCGGGCCGGTGAACTGCCGGCCGCCGAGCACTTCGAGAACGTGGCCGGCCTCGGCGTCCGGGGCCGGGTGGAGGGTCACGAGGTGCTGGTGGGGCGCGAGGCGCTGCTCTCGGATGCGGGCGTCGGGCTGCCGGCCGTCCTGACGGAGGCCCTGGCGACGGCACGGTCCGAGGGCCGCACGGCGGTGGCCGTGGCCTGGGACGAGGAGGCACGGGGTGTCATCTCGGTCGCGGACACCGTCAAGGGGACCAGCGCGCGTGCCGTGGCGGAGCTGCGGGCGCTGGGGCTGCGGCCGGTGCTGCTGACGGGCGACAACCGCGCGGTGGCCGAGTCGGTGGCCCGCGAGGTGGGCATCGACGAGGTCGTCGCCGAGGTGCTGCCGCAGGACAAGGTGGCGGTCGTGGAGCGGCTGCGGGCCGAGGGCCGTACGGTCGCGATGGTCGGCGACGGCGTCAATGACGCGGCGGCCCTGGCCACGGCGGATCTGGGGCTGGCCATGGGGACCGGCACGGACGCGGCCATCGAGGCGGGCGACCTCACCCTCGTGAGCGGCGACCTGCGGGTGGCGGTGGACGCGATCCGGCTGGCGCGCCGGACGCTCACGGTCATCAAGGGCAATCTCTTCTGGGCCTTCGGCTACAACGTGGCCGCCCTGCCGCTGGCGGCGGCGGGCCTGCTCAATCCGATGATCGCGGGCGCGGCGATGGCGTTCTCGTCCGTGTTCGTCGTGACCAACAGCCTGCGGCTGCGCTCGTTCACGCCCTCACCACCGGTCGCGTAACCCCTAAAAGAGACACAACACCCACACGTCCGGAGCCTTGCCCTCCTACGTCCCCTTATGGCAAGAGACCTAGATCACAGGCATCCGAACGTAACCATTACCGGGGGTCGGGGGTCTAACCAGGCAGTGCTGGATCGTCTTGGGGGACGGTACCGGCCACGCGTGGCCGGGGCACGTACCCGGGGAGCTTTGAGCGGCCCTCCCGTACGTACGCGTCCCGGCAGATCGCGTCGGCACCGCGCACCGCGGCTCCCGGCCGGATCCCGTGGGGGGAATCCGTACCGGGGAACGGAAAGCGCCCCGCTCCGACCCGTGGGGGGATCGGCAGCGGGGCGCTTTTCCGTGCTTCCACCGCCTCTACGCCGTAGGCGTCAGGCGGGCTGTCGCACGCCTCAGGCGCGCGCGCCCGGCATGTCGCGCTCGACGACGCCGGTGTAGATCTGGCGCGGGCGGCCGATGCGGGAACCCGGCTCCTTGATCATCTCGTGCCACTGGGCGATCCAGCCGGGGAGCCGGCCGAGCGCGAAGAGCACGGTGAACATCTCGGTCGGGAAGCCCATGGCCCGGTAGATCAGACCGGTGTAGAAGTCCACGTTGGGGTAGAGGTTGCGCGAGACGAAGTAGTCGTCGGAGAGCGCGTGCTCCTCCAGCTTGAGCGCGATGTCCAGCAGCTCGTCGGACTTGCCGAGCGCCGAGAGGACATCGTGGGCCGCCGCCTTGATGATCTTCGCCCGGGGGTCGAAGCTCTTGTAGACGCGGTGGCCGAAGCCCATCAGGCGGACGCCGTCCTCCTTGTTCTTCACCTTGCGGATGAAGGAGTCGACATCGCCGCCGTTGGCCTTGATGCCTTCCAGCATCTCCAGCACCGACTGGTTGGCGCCGCCGTGCAGCGGGCCCCACAGGGCGCTGATGCCGGCGGAGATCGAGGCGAACATGTTCGCCTGCGAGGAGCCGACCAGGCGCACGGTGGACGTCGAGCAGTTCTGCTCGTGGTCCGCGTGCAGGATCAGCAGCTTGTCGAGGGCGTTGACGACGACCGGGTCCAGGTCGTACTCCGCGGCCGGCACCGAGAAGGTCATGCGCAGGAAGTTCTCGACGTAGCCGAGGTCGTTGCGCGGGTAGACCACCGGGTGGCCGATCGACTTCTTGTAGGCGTACGCGGCGATCGTCGGGAGCTTGGCGAGCAGCCGGATCGTGGAGAGGTGGCGCTGCTGCTCGTCGAACGGGTTGTGGCTGTCCTGGTAGAACGTCGACAGCGCGCTGACCACGGACGACAGCATGGCCATCGGGTGGGCGTCACGGGGGAAGCCGTCGTAGAAACGCTTGACGTCCTCGTGCAGCAGCGTGTGCTGGGTGATCTCGCCCTTGAAGGAGGCCAGCTCGTCGACGGACGGGAGCTCGCCGTTGATCAGCAGGTACGCCGTCTCCAGGAACGTGCTGCGCTCGGCGAGCTGCTCGATCGGGTAACCCCGGTAGCGCAGGATGCCCTGCTCACCATCGAGGTAGGTGATCGCGGATTTGTAGGCGGCGGTGTTGCCGTAACCGGAGTCCAGGGTCACCAGACCGGTCTGGGCGCGGAGCTTGCCGATATCGAAGCCCTTGTCGCCGACGGTGCTGTCGACCACCGGGTAGGTGTATTCGCCGTCCCCGTACCGCAGTACTACAGAGTTGTCGCTCACGTCATCCCTCACCGACGTTGTGCCTCTTCTTCGAGGTGCCCTGACTACCCCTACCTTCCCCCATTTGGACGATGCACGTGCACTCGGGGTCGGCCATAGGGCCTAAGGACGGCACTCAGTGCCGCCCAGCCTGGCCATACTGCCCCGTTCGCCCCGGTTGGTAAACCGCGGAGAGACGAATGCCACCTCGGACCCCCTTCCTCGCCATTCGTCGCGTTTCCCCCTCAAGGACCCGCCCCGACCCCCTCAGACCGGTATGCCTCCCGTACTCCCGCGCGCGAGCCGGTGGTCCAGGGCCGTGCATCTGCGGCCTGCGGAGACGGTGCGCACGGCCTGGCCGAGGGCCTTGCGGGAGCCGACCAGCACCACGAGGCGTTTTGCCCGAGTCACCGCGGTATAGAGGAGATTGCGCTGGAGCATCATCCACGCGCCGGTGGTGACCGGGATCACCACCGCGGGGTACTCGCTGCCCTGGGAGCGGTGGATGGTCACCGCGTAGGCGTGGGCGAGCTCGTCGAGTTCGTCGAAGTCGTAGCCGACCTCCTCGTCCTCGTCGGTGCGCACGGTCAGCCGCTGTTCCACGCTGTCCAGGGCGGTGACGACGCCGACCGTGCCGTTGAAGACGCCGTTCTCGCCCTTCTCGTAGTTGTTGCGGATCTGGGTGACCTTGTCGCCGACACGGAAGACGCGGCCGCCGAAGCGCCGCTCGGGCAGGTCCGGGCGGGCGGGCGTGATCGCCTGCTGGAGCAGCCCGTTGAGGGTGCCGGCGCCGGCGGGGCCGCGGTGCATGGGGGCCAGCACCTGGATGTCGCGGCGCGGGTCGAGCCCGAACTTCGCCGGGATGCGCCGCGCCGCCACGTCGACGGTGAGGCGGCCCGCCTCCTCGGTGTCCTCCTCGGGGAAGAGGAAGAAATCCGTCATCCCTTGGGTGATGGGCGGCACCCCGGAGTTGATGCGGTGTGCATTGGTGACCACGCCGGACTGCTGGGCCTGCCGGAAGATGCGGGTGAGCCGGACGGCCGGGACGGGGCTGCCGGGGGCGAGGAGGTCGCGCAGGACCTCGCCGGCGCCGACCGACGGCAGCTGGTCCACGTCGCCGACGAGCAGCAGGTGGGCGCCGGGCGGCACGGCCTTGGCGAGCTTGTTGGCCAGCAGCAGGTCGAGCATGGACGCCTCGTCGACCACCACCAGGTCGGCGTCGAGCGGCCGGTCCTTGTCGTAGGCGGCGTCTCCGCCGGGCTTGAGTTCGAGGAGCCGGTGCACGGTGGACGCCTCGGCGCCGGTCAGCTCGGAGAGCCGCTTGGAGGCCCGGCCGGTGGGCGCGGCCAGCACGACCTTGGCCTTCTTGGCGCGGGCCAGCTCGACGACCGACCGCACGGTGAAGGACTTGCCGCAGCCGGGGCCGCCGGTGAGCACCGCGACCTTGCGGGTCAGCGCGAGCCGGACCGCCTGCTGCTGCTCGGGGGCCAGCTCCGCGCCCGTACGGTCGGCGAGCCAGGCCAGGGCCTTGTCCCACTCGACGTCGTGGAAGGCGGCGAGGCGGCCCCCGTCCGCGCGCAGCAGCCGGGTCAGCTGGGCGGCCAGGGAGAGCTCGGCGCGGTGGAAGGGGACGAGGTAGACGGCGGTGACGGGCTCGCCGCCCTCGGGGCCGGGGACGCTCTCGCGGACCACGCCCTCCTCGTCGGCGGCCAGTTCGGACAGGCAGTCGATGACGAGTCCGGTGTCGACCTGGAGGAGCTTGACGGCGTCGGCGATCAGCTTCTCCTCGGGGAGATAGCAGTGCCCCTGGTCGGTGGACTGGGAAAGGGCGTACTGCAGCCCGGCCTTGACGCGGTCGGGGCTGTCGTGCGGGATGCCGACGGCCTGGGCGATGCGGTCGGCGGTGAGGAAGCCGATGCCCCAGACGTCGGCGGCCAGCCGGTAGGGCTGGTTGCGGGTGACGGAGATGGAGGAGTCGCCGTACTTCTTGTAGATGCGCACGGCGATGGAGGTGGAGACGCCGACGCCCTGGAGGAAGACCATGACCTCCTTGATGGCCTTCTGCTCCTCCCACGCGGCGCCGATCATCTTCGTCCGCTTGGGGCCGAGGCCGGGGACCTCGATCAGGCGCTTCGGCTCCTTCTCGATGACGTCGAGGGTATCCGTGCCGAAGTGCTCGGTGATGCGGTCGGCGATGCGCGGTCCGATGCCCTTGATCAGGCCGGAGCCGAGGTAGCGGCGGATGCCCTGGATGGTGGCGGGCAGCAGTGTCGTGTAGTTCTCGACGGTGAACTGGCGGCCGAACTGCGGGTGGGAGCCCCAGCGGCCCTCCATGCGCAGCGACTCCCCCGGCTGGGCGCCGAGCAGCGAGCCGACGACGGTGAGGAGATCGCCGCCGCCGCGGCCGGTGTCGACACGGGCGACCGTGTAGCCGTTCTCCTCATTGGCGTAGGTGATCCGCTCCAGGACCCCTTCGACCACTGCCATGTTCACCATGCCCTGACGGTACCGCCGGGGTGCGACAGGCGTTCGGGCATGGGGGCACCTCCCAGCGGTAGCTGGGGGAGGATAACTCGCGTTGGAAGGGAAATCTCGGAAGGAAAATCGAGGGGCCCGGTCTCACGACCGGGCCCCTCGCGTACCCCCCAAAACCGGCTTCCTCGAAATCCCCCCGGATCCCTCCCCAGGAAGCCCGATGCCCCATACGACCCGCCATCCCGGCAAAGGGTTGCACCGTCTTCAAGGAGTTATCCTTCCGTTACCTTCGGTGGGAACGCACGCCCCTCGCTTACCGGGGGTACCTCCAGCACATACCTGCGGTAACGGTCCAGCAGCTCCGCGAGCACCTCCGCGCCGTCGCGCGCCCACAGCCCCGGATGGAAGATCTCGGTCTCGACCGGCCCGCGGTAGCCCGCCGCGTCGACCCGCTCCCGGAACCACCGCAGGTCCACGCAGCCGTCACCGGGCAGCCCCCGCCCCAGCAACGCCCCCTCGGGCAGCGGCGTGACCCAGTCGGCGAGCTGGAAGGCCGCGATCCGGCCGCCCGCACCGGCCCGTACGAGCTGCTCGGCCACGGTGTCGTCCCACCACAGGTGATAGGTGTCCACCACGACACCCACCTGCTCGGCCGGGAACCGCTCGGCCAGGTCGAGCGCCTGACGGAGCGTGGAGATCACGCAGCGGTCGGAGGCGTACATCGGGTGCAGCGGCTCGATCGCGAGCCGGACGCCGTGTCCGGCCGCGTACGGGCCCAGCACGGCCAGCGCCCGTGCCACGCGCTCGCGGGCGCCGGCCAGGTCGCGGTCGCCCGGCGGCAGGCCGCCCGCGACGAGCACGAGGGTGTCGGTGCCCAGCTCGGCCGCCTCCCGGACGGCCGCGCGGT